>NZ_JAOQKD010000006.1:30953-105875 GCF_025567065.1 Megasphaera stantonii | reverse complement strand
CTACAGGCGGCTCTGGAGGATACCTCCATTGCTGGGTGACTTCACTCATATCAGGGCCTGCAAACCATTTTGCGAAAAATACTTGACACTACCACTTGACACTGTCATAGTCGGATATAGTCTTGCATTTTCTGAATTTCCTGTTATACTAAAGACAGGCAAAAGGGAGAACGCAATTTGCCATGACGCACAAACCCCTCCATAGATACCAGCTATGGAGGGGTTTTAACGTTTATTCTATGCCGAACGCTGACGGCCAGTCTGGTTGCTTATCCTTTTCTATCCAGACATTTGCAAATGTAGTAGGAGATCACATTTGCCGCGATAGAAAGTAACAGGGAGACCGCAATCTCAAACATGGCGCACCTCCTTCCTGTTGCAGGAAGTACAAGCAACGCGTTTAGTATATCATAGATGGATTTGCATTGTCTGTAAGCGAAGGGCGCAGCGTTTTATTTTTAACTAAATTTTAATCTGTTTATTTTTGACAATATAATACATGTTTTTGTACAATAGGCAATAAGAGGCATTATATCGCATAACGGCAGACGGTGAACTTGCCCCCAGTAAAGATTGGGGGTGATGCCTATGAACGAAACAAACGTAACGTTATTGTTGTTAATCGTTCTGGTAGTGTTATTAAAAGACACATCAAAAAAGTAACCGTCCCTTTAGTTTTCCCCAGCTAAAAACGGTTACTCTTTTGTAACTACTATGGGGGCTATACCGTTTGCTGGTATAATGCCTCGTTTTTCATATTTATTATAGCTAAAAAAATAAAACAGGTCAATCTGAATACGCTTCAATTAAAAATATTTTTATTGCTTTTGTATCCCCCATTCTTGTTAAAACGTACATAATATTGTACAATAAATAGTACAAGGAGGGATTGCAATGTTGGCTGTAAATTATTCGACAATTCGAGGAAAATTGAAAGACTATTGCGATAAAGCGACCGATCATGGCGAAACGATTATCGTGACCAGGAAAGAAGAAAAAAACGTCGTGCTGATGAGTTTGGAAAAATATAATGAGTTAATGCGGGCCGTTCATAACGCGGAGTATTTAGGTATGATTGATCGTGGTATTGAACAGCTTTCCCAAGGAAAAGGACAGCAGCATGAATTAATCGAGGTGGACGATGAATAAGTTGTGGTCGGACAGAGCTTGGGATGATTATTTATATTGGCAGATGCAAGATAAGAAAACCTTGAAGCGCATTAACGACCTGATTAAAGATATTGACAAAATGGCTTGGCATATGGGATTGGAAAGCCAGAACCATTAAAATATCGGCCTGTATGGAGCGGACGGATTGATATGAAAAATCGCCACATATATAACATAGATGAAAACGGCAGTCTTTGGGTTATTGCCTGTCGGGGGCACTATGAGGACTAATGCGCTATATCAAAAAAATGTGCCGCTATTATATTATTGTTCAGAGGAAAATGAATAAAAGTTTACAGAATTTTGACAAAAAGTAAATTTTGCGTTACAATATAGGCAAAGCTGAAGTACGCTTTAGGCGTAGGTGCAGCTAAATAGAGCGCATATCTGTTGAGTTTTAAGGCAGTAAAAGAGAGGAAACTAGGACAACTCGCCAATGACCCTTTAAAACGAACGATATAGAGCTCGACTGTAACGTAAATTATCGTTTTATATTTTAGAAAAGAGGTCATTTAACAATGAAAGCAAAAGTATTAGCAGCATTGGCAGCAACGATGGCAGTAAGCGCAACGTATGCATTCGCAGCTAACCCGTTTGTCGACGTACCGACGGACAGCTGGGCATACAAATCCGTAGTAGAATTGGCTGACGCAGGCGTCATCCAGGGCGTAGACGGCGAATACTTCCAGGGCCAGCGTAACATCACCCGTTATGAAGCAGCTGAAATGGTAGCAAAAGCTATGGCTCACATGGACAAAGCTACGGTTGAACAGCGCGCTTTAATCAACAAATTGGCTGACGAATACGCTGATGAACTGAACAACCTCGGCGTTCGCGTATCGAACCTCGAAAACAAAGTCGGCAACATCAAATTCACCGGCGATGCTCGTCTCCGTTATCGTTATATTAACGGTGAACGTGATAATGATAATTCTTGGGATTATCGTATCCGCCTCCGTGGCCAGGCTCAGGTCAATGACCGTGTAACTGCCACGGTTGGTCTCTCCACGGATAATCAGAATTTCGGTTCTAACGGTTCCACTAGTGCTGGCACGAATGAAGACGGCGATGTATTTGCTGACGTTATCAAAGTTGACTACAACTTTGGCAGCCCGAACTGGAACCTCAGCCTTGGTCGTGATGCTGACTGGATTATTGGTGGCCCTCGTTCCTATGGCTTCCAGTATGCCGATGTTGCCGACCGTGCTGAATTACAGTTCAACAACGGTAAGTTGGCAGTAACAGCTGGTTATGCAAAACTTAAAGAAGGTACAGATGTTGCTGTTGGCGGTAAAGTCAATGCATGGGATCCGGATGACATGATTGACGGTGTTAAAACTGCTTATGGTGAAATTGAAGGCTTCTTCGGTAATGGATCTTCTGTTGGCGTATACTATTATAACTTCAACGGCGGAGATAAATTCTATGATAAAGAAAGCCAAGGTGCAGATGATTATTTGCAGTTCTGGGGCGATGATCTCTGGGGCGGCTATGTAAACTGGAATTTCGGTTCTAAATGGAATGTCCTTGCTAACTACGAAAATGTCAATTTCGCTGATGACCAGGTAAATGTTAATGGCGATGATAGTGCTAACGTATGGATTGGCCGCGTAACTTATGGTAAAGCCTCTATGGCTCAGCCGAAATCGTGGGATATCTGGGTTGAATACATCGACGCTGAAGACGGCGCGTTCCTTGGTGGATCTACGAATTCTTGGAGATTCGGCGATTACATGGACAATATTACGTCCTGGGGCGCAGGCATCGACTACGTATTTGCTAAAAATGCGAAATTCAGCGTTATGCAGTCTTTTGCAACCGATACAAAAGACGGTCATGATGATAATAACGCCAGAGAAAAAGAACAGACTCGTGCAGAATTTGTATTCGCATTCTAATTTCATCTTTGCGGAAACATTTAAAGGCCGCCCGGCAACGGGCGGCTTTTTTGTAGCTAAATTGGCAAAAATATTGACGATTCTTGCGTATCTTGCTATGCTAATACAGGTTCTTTGTCAAATGTTGGGGTATATGCTCCTGTTACAATGTTTGAGCCTGTGAGAAAATCTCTGTAAACATAGATCTTCTATGATACTTGGTAAGCTGAAAGCGAATTTGAGAACTTTCAGCTCATGGTTTATATATAACAACACATGCTGAACATGTCAAGTACAGACAGGATTTTCGCCTGCTTTTGCCAGCTATGCGTTACTCTGGGAGTCGGCCTTCGTACATTATGCTCAGTTCCCCATACACCTGTCCCCAGTTTCGGATTGGCATGGTCCATTTTTTGGTGGCTTCAAACGTCGCCAGATACAGGGCTTTTAAAAGCGCTGTATCGCTTGGAAATACGCTTCTCTGACGGTTCAGCTTCCGGTAGGTGGAATTCAGGGATTCGATGGCATTGGTCGTGTAAATCACTTTTCTTACGTTCATGGAAAACTTGAAAATTGGGCAGATGGCATCCCAGTTTTGCTTCCAACTTTTCATGGAATTCGGATATTTTACAGACCATGTTTTGGTTACCCTTTCCAGAGATTCCAAAGCCTGTTCTTCAGACGGAGCCTGATAAATAGTCTTTAAATCATTGGCAAAAGGCTTACGATCCTTGTCTGCTACATATTTCAGCGTGTTTCGTACCTGATGTACGATGCAGCGCTGGTATTCCGTGTTAGGATAGGCTGCGGCGATGGCTTCTTTGATCCCGCTCAGGCCATCGGCACAGAGAATCAGGATATCTTTTACCCCGCGATTTTTCAATTCATTCAGCACGGAAAGCCAATATTTTGCGCTCTCATTGTCTCCGACCTGAATCGTCAGAACTTCTTTTTGTCCGTCCACGTTGATTCCCAGAATGACGTAGGCTGCCAGCTTCCGGATCACTCCGTTATCCCGGACAGAATAATGAATGGCATCAATATAGAGGACAGGATACACTTCCGACAGCGGGCGTTTCTGCCAGTCTTCAATTTGAGGCAGGATTTTATCGGTTACATCGGAAATGAAGCCTTCGGAAGCCTCAAATCCATAGATATCCTCTAACGTTTCTGAAATTTGCCGGGTCGTCATTCCCTTGGCATACATGGAGATAATTTTCTGGTCGATAGAAGAGATATCTTTTTGCCGTTTACGGACCACCTGCGGTTCGAACGTGGAGTTGCGGTCCTGCGGTACCTGGATATCTACGGTACCATACCGGCTGTTGACCCGCTTTCTCTTATACCCATTGCGGTAATCCTCACTGTCAGACCGCTGGGATTTCTGATAGCCAAGGTGTTCGTCCATCTCGGTTTCCATCATTTCTTTGATGGTACCGCCCAGCAGATCTTTCAGTGCTTCCTGAATATCTTCTGCGGATTGAATGTCATACTCTTGAAACAGTTGTTGAATAATGCTGCGTTTTCCTTCGGTCATAATGACCTTATGTACCGGTTTCTTTTCTCTTGCCATGATAGTAAGCCTCCTATGATTTAGATTGTATCATGGAAGACCTATACCTAGCAGTTATTTACAGAAAAAGCTTCACATAGTCGAACAACCAGAACAATCAACAATAACAACGTTATGTTCGTTTCGTTCATGGGCATCACCCCCATTCATTCGAAATGGATAGGGGCGATATAACCGCCTGCCGTTGTGTGTGTAATGCCTACGGCAACATCATATACGAACATATGATGTCATGTCAATATAGTTTACTATCTAACGCAAAGATATACGCTGCAAGAAGCTCAGGTCTTAATCCTCCCATCGGTCGTCGTCCCAATCGTCGTCATCGTCATCTTCCCAACGATCGTCATCCCAGTAGTCATCGTCATCGTCTTCCCAGCGGTCGTCGTCCCAGTAATCATCATCGTCAAAGGACTCCAACGCCGGCATGCCGCTTCCCCAAGTGGGCGATGATCCTATCCCCAAAGGCGACGTCATGGCAAAGGAAAGATTGCCCATCAGAAACCATACGGCGCACATCATCATCACTAACCAACGCTTCATAGTTCTTCACCTCTCTGTCAAAAATAACAAGCCGCGTTATCTCAACATGGTACAGCCCATGTTGAATATCCCTTTCATCTCCTGTATATTACACATTGTACCATAAGAAAATAGCAAAAAAGAAGAATTATGCAATTTTCAAATGTAAAATTACAGTAAAATAACCTATTTCTTAATACAACAGCCTCGGAGTTCTTCATGAAGCTCCGAGGCTGTTGTATATTATTTACCATTCATCACTATCACCGTCATCGTATTCATCGGCAGAATAGCCATCGTCATGAGCCGCATCCAATTCGTCACGCCGTTCTCCCTGCCCATCGGCATAGCCGATTTTAAAATCTTCTGAGCCGTAATCCGGCCACTCGTCCCACAAGCCCATACAGGCATCTTCATAGCCCTTCGCATACCCTGCATCGTATTCCTCGTATGTCGCCTGTGACACCGCACTGCCGCAAATCCAGACGCATAAACATACTACCATCAATAACAATAGCTTCATATGCTGCACCTTCTTTATTTAATACGCCCCATCGCCGCAAGGACAAGACGCAATATGGTCGTTCAGCACGCCGGCGGCCTGCAAAAAGGAATACATAATCACCGGCCCGACGAAGGACGCGCCCCGCTTCTTTAAATCCCTGCTGATGCGCTCCGACAATTCCGACTGAGCCGGTATGTCCTTCTGCTCGTTCCAAGCGTTGCGAATCGGCTTCCCCTCCGTAAAATGCCAAACATAGGCGTCAAAGGAACCAAACTCCTGCTGAATCTCCTGTACAACGCGGGCGTTCTTCCGCACCGAAGCAATTTTCAGGCGGTTGCGAATCACATCGCCGTGAAGACGAATCTCCTCCAGATCGTCGTCGGTCAGCGCCGCGCAGGCCGGTATGGAAAAATTCTGAAAGGCCTTACGATACCCCTCGCGCCGCTTCAAAATCGTCAGCCACGACAACCCAGCCTGCGCCCCTTCAAGACACAGCAGCTCAAACAACATCGTATCGTCATGACAAGGCACGCCCCATTCCGTATCGTGATATTCCCGCAGCAACGGGTCGCCTAAGGCCCATGGGCAAATTGAATTCATGAGAAACTCCTTTTATAAATCTCTTAATTTCACACCATCTTGCGTTTTCCATAGTATATTTCCATTAGAATGACTTCCCCTCACGACAGCAGCTGCTGCCGAAGGTGAGCTGAACCCATAATCTCGTGAAAACGTTTCTTCGCAAATCGTGCCGTCCGATTCCAAGCGCTGCCTTAATTTATAACATGAATTATCTTCGACGCTTTCTGATACAGCAAATCTTTTATAACAGTAAAGCTTAATCATAAATACATACTACAAATCAATACTAACAAACTATTGAATCAAAAATATGTATAAGCTCAACAACATCTGTATAATATTGTTTAATCTCTAAAAATGTAGCTGTTGGGGACTTTCCGTGTGCAAAAGAATGCCTATTCTCCACTAAAGAATTTGATGCCCTAATCAATTTTTCTTTATCGGTTCTTGTTTTTACGGCATTTTGAAAATCTTTTTTCCATTGCTCATCAAATTTTCCAAGTAATTTCTGCATCATTTCATATTTTGCACTCATAGATCCCCTTCTAATTGTCGTATCAAGATACGTATCAATTCTACTATTTGTTAATTTGGAAAAATGATCCGCGACAATAGAACGATACACGAATTCAACTGTACCACAAGCCTTTATAAGTGCGTAATTAGTAAAATATTGCCGTCCTTTATCTAAAGAAGGTAATACATTAATACGCACCTCAATATCATCTAATTCGGCGGTGCATTCATCTAACATTTCCTGTAATTCCTGCTTCATTTGAGATCAACCCCAAACAACATTTTACCCACAAGAAAAATTCGTTTTTGAATATTTTCAATATCAGTAGTACGCTTACTGGTTACTTCTTTGAACTCAGGATTCGTAAGAAGATCAATATGTTTTTCAACAGAAACATTAGTACATTGAACTCCCTTTCTATTAATTAGAAATACTGCAACCATAATTGCATCGAAAATAGCTGGATGAAATTTTTTAGAAAATCTGCCACGAATATAATTTTTAAATGCGGTTATGCCAATGCAATCATGGACAATTTGTACGGTTCGTTCAAACTCCTCTTTGAAATTTTGAATCTCTTCTGAATTGTCTTCTTTATGGGCTTTCATAAAATCGTTGAGTGCCTTTTTTAAAGAAATTTGCTTGCTCTTATTATTTAAGATGTCATCGGTTTTCATAGTAAAAAAACGAAGAATGTATTCAAGATCACGCATTCGACTATCAACTTCTTTAGTACCAAATAATTCTCGCCATATTCTATTTTCATTTATCTCAAAAAGCATAGTATTGAATGAGCCTTGGTATACACAATTTCGAATTTCCTGCGGTGTCAGAGTTCTTCCACTAGTATTAATACGTTCAAATATTTGATATAGGCTAGTACCATCATTTTCTGGTTTCTTCTGTTCAAAAATTATAGCGTGAATTGTAGTGCTTTTAATTTTGCGCTGATCATCGGTAGACAATTCTGAAAACGCCTTGTTTCTCCATCTTTCATTAATTTTTTCGGAATTAGATAGTCTAAACACTTTTTTATCCGTAGAAAAAATTCCACGCATATAATCATATACTGTCATAATTCGCTGATACCCATCTACAATTAGCTTCTGACTTCCTGACTGTGCTAAAAAAATACTTGGTACAGGCAAACCCAACAAAATAGATTCAACGAACCTACTTGCTTCTACTCTATCCCAGACATATTTTCGCTGGAGTTCAGGTTTAACTAATTCATCTTCCTCATACATGCTGATCAATTCTCTGAAAGAAAGATCTGCACCCCATGATGAAATGTTGAAAAGAGAATCATCTGAATAATCATCCTCAATTTCAGACTGAATTTCTTCAATATAATTTTTTTCTTTTGTACTCATTTTTTAGATCTCCTTTTATTTAAATTAACACATATTTAAATTTTTAAATTAAATTACTCTCGTTTTTTATATAACACAATTCCTCGCGTGAAAATAGCTTCATGTATACTGACTTTGATATTGACAATATATGTATACACCTTATTACTTTTAAATTAATATACTTACATGCTATAATATTTTATCTTTGTTAACAACTTAAAGCCTATTTCAATGGCTCCTCCTCACACGCCTTGCTAAAGTTATTGTTATCCAACTCGCCACGAAAAGCACACCCAAGGATACCTTTTTGGATAAGTTTTATCTGTTCTATCACTCCTTCGGCTGCTTTTTTTACTTGTATCTCTTTAACGAAAAAGTCGTCAAGAATTTGGACGATTTTTTTTTGTTCACAAACAGAAGGTAAATTTAAGAGGTAATCTTCCATAAATGACTTTGGCACGCGTTGTTGACCTACAGCTCCCACCATTACGGATTTGGCTTTATTTCGGAATGCAATGTCACGTACTATATGATATAAATATCGATTATACAACTTTTCTCCACACCGCAATACGTAAAATTCCGTTGTCCCGTACCCAATGTCGTTTACCAGTTTGCCGATAATCGCTGATTTGCCATTTTCCATACATGGAGTAATCTTAGCAAATACCACATCTCCCTCCAAAAAGTTAGTAAATCCCGTTCTTACATCCTTAAGTAACTTAGTTTTTGGCTTTGTAATTTCTCCACTTGTTTCTGATAAAGAAGCCATTGGAAAAAAGGATACTTCTAGATTATCAGACAATCCATTTGTATTTATTTTTTTAGGATTCACTTTACAAACATTTTTTAGAATCGTTTTCTCCCAACTCTCCATCCCCACGCTGTGCTCTCTTCTCCACTGGGTTGTAAGTTCGCCTGTAAAGGCTTTATGGAGAATAGCAGCTTTTCTTTTCTCAGATAAATTTAAAACATGCTGAATGAGCTTACTCGCCTCATCTAATCTTTGGTAGTAGCTATTTATCTTTTCGACAATTTGTATTTGTTCTGTCTGTGAAGGAAAAGGAACCGGCATGGACTTCAAGGCACTACTTCCTATTGATAAGAAAGTACTTCCTGTCGCGTTATCATACAAATACTGCTCAAAATTCAAAAACATATAACGCAAAAATTCTTTTGAACACAGATTAGAACGAATAGCCGCTACTCCGCGTCCTAAACAATACTCTCCATCTGCAAAATTAGGACGCCCTAAAGTGGCTCGAATACACAATATTAAATCATCGGCTTTAGATATTTTAGTAGGTTTCTTAGTATATTGATGCGGCTGCAAATACAATTCGCCCATATCAGCAGCACCGCCTATTAGTGGTATATATGAACTATCATCAGTTGTTTCGACTCCATTCGGTGATTGCCCCATGATTACTTCACAAATACTTTCTAATCGCACCCACCGCCAACCTTCCGGCAATGGATAAGGCTGTTCTTCTTTCGGCACGATAGCCTGCTGAAGCTTTTCTTCTGGTGTTAATTCTTTCTTTTTTGCCATGTATGTGTTATCCTTCCTTGTTATTTCACCTTCAAGGCCTGCAATTCATCGGCTATTTCCTGCAAGAGTTTGGCTGCTTCCTGCAAATCTTTTACCGCCTGAGCCGCACTTTCGGCCGGGTCGGGTAGATCTTCATAAGAAATAATAGAGTCGTCTTTAATCAAGCCGAGGTCGAGGCTGTTTCCTTTGGCCGCGATTTCTTCTCTTGTAAAAACGCTCCACCGTTCGTCTTGTATATCACGCCGATTTTCAGCCTCATAGGCCGTTTCAAAGGCAGCAAAGTGTTCCTTCTTCAATGGATTTTTCTTACCAAAAGACGGCATATTGGTCCGCAGATCGTAAAACCAAACTTCTTTTGTATTGTCTTTCTCTTCCGTACCACGCGTAAAGAATAAGACGTTCGTCTTAACGCCCTGCGCGTAAAATATGCCTGTCGGCAGGCGCAAAATCGTATGGAGATTGCATTTATTCATAAGGTCAACGCGAATTTTTTCACCGTCGCCGTCGGCAAAGAGGACGTTATCCGGCAGGACGACGGCAGCGCGAGCCTTACCGTCAGCTTTCAGACTGCGGTAAATATGTTGCAAGAAATTGAGCTGTTTATTGCTCGTCGGATAGGTAAAATCGTCGCGCGTCGCCCGTTCGCCGCCTTTTTTTGTCCCGAAAGGCGGGTTCGTCAGGACGAGGTCAAAGTTTTTCAATCCTTTCCCCGCATCAGACAAGGTATCGCCTAACAGGATTTTCCCATGTATGTCATGAAGCATAGCGTTCATCAAAGCCAGCCGGTGCGTATCATGAACGAGCTCGCAACCCGTAAAGGCCTCGTTTTGTTCAAACTCCGCCATATCGGCGTCGAGATCCCAGAAATCATTTGTACGCTCTTTGACATACTGATGGGCGGCAATCATAAATCCAAAGGTGCCGCAGGCCGGGTCATTGCACCGCTCGCCGGGCTGCGGTTTCATAAGCCGCGTCATAACGTCGATAAGGACGCGGGGCGTAAAATACTGGCCTGCGCCGGACTTCTTTTCATTGGCGTTCTTCTCCAACAAGCCTTCGTAAAGATTTCCCAGCCCTTCTTCTTTGGCCGAAAACCAGTCCAATTCATCAATAGATACGATAATCTTTTCCAGATTTTTCGGTTCGTCAATATTCGTTGCCGCGCCAGCATAAATCTCCTGAATCCTTCCTTCCCCATGTTCGCCCAAATAGTCGAGAAGGCTTTTGTAATATTTCTTAAGGTCGAGACCGCTGCGGGAGGTCAAATCGTCCCAACGGTATCCTTGAGGAATGTTTTTTTCGCTTCCCGTTTCCTTTGCCATTTTCAAAAACAATATATATGTCAGCTCCGTCACGTACTGGTGATACGTAATACCGTCGTCGCGCAGCACGTTGCAGAGATTCCAAAGCTTTCCAACAATTTCTTGTGTCGTCATCCTAATTTTCCTCCGTCGTCATAGAGATAGGTGTTGAGTTCATCTATGATGTATTCCAATTTATTGTCAAATACGTTTTTGTTTAGCTTGGCAAAACCGCCTTTGCTTTTAAAGCGGCTATCCGTATTAAACGTGTCCGTCGTAATAACTGATTCTTTCATGAGATACGCTTCTATCGTCCTCAACCAGGCAAGCTGCCCAGCAGTAAAATGATGTGCCCGTTTTAGCCGTTCTACGGCCCGGCGGATGCGCGCTTCGTGGCTGAGCAACGTCGACCCCAAGGCGCTGCGGCGGATGAAACTGATAATATCGGCAGCCATCTTTTCATTCGTCATCTCTGATACGGCTGTATTCAGTTGAGTCACAGAAAAGCCATTTGTCATCAAGATATGTTCTAATTGACGCAATTCTTCCCGTTTCAACTCTTTCGGCCGCGTGCAGAGAATATTCAAAGCGGCAATTTCATTTATGTTATGGTTGATATAGTCTGAAAAAGCCTCTAAATAATCTTCTGGCCGCGTGACCTTCTCTTTTTCCTCGCTGGAACCATAGTCTCTCTTATGTTCAATAAGCGTATCCGGCACATCAGACACGATGATATATCGTTTCCTCTCCATCCCTTTGCTGTCCTCCAGCATGTTGAACAGGTCTTTTTGCTCCAAAATGCGATTGCGGCAATCGGCCGGCGTTCTCCCTTTTAAGTCTTCCAGCCAAGTTTTGATAGATTGGCCGCACAATGTGTCGGCATGCTTTCTGTCGTCATCACTCATACGGCGAATGCTTCTCTGCGCCTTTGCTAAAATCTGACCGACGAGTTGTTTTACTTTTCCCTCTTCTTCCAAAGATTCCAAGCCTTCCAATAACTGCGCATACGTTACGGACGGGTCGACGACAATAGGCTTCATCGAAGTTACGTCTTCAAGGCAGTCGTATACGCCGACGGCATCATAAATCTCAAAATGGTCTTTATGAATATCCGGGCAAAGACGCGTTGCTCTTCCCAACATTTGCTCAAACAAAATACGGGATTTTACGCGCCGCAGAAATATGAGCGTCGTAATCTCCGGCACATCAATGCCAGTTGTAAGCAGGTCGACAGTCACGACGATATTCGGATAGCGTTCGTTTTTAAACCGGCGTATAGCGTCTTCTATATATTTTCGGTTGCCGCCGCCAGCTTGCCCTGTAATTTTCAAAATAGCCTGATTATCTAATACGCCTTCATATATTTGCCGCAGAATCTGCACAATCAAGTCGGCGTGCTGATCGTTTGCAGCATAAATCAGCGTCTTCCCTTTCTGCGGGTCCGACGGGTCCAACTCTTCGGCAATTTCTTCTAGTACTATACGGTTGAAGGATTCTGCAATAACCTTACGGTTAAAATCCTCTACATCATAATCTACTTCATCGGCCAAAGACGCGCCGTTCAGGAGTTCGCCCGTATCGGGATCGTACATAGCCACGACATCGCCTTTGTTATAGTGAATACCTTCTTGGCTCAGCTTTGTTTTCAGCCGATGAGGCGCGTCATGGTCTACAAGATAGCCGTCTATAACGGCCTGACGATACGTATACGTATATACAGGCAATCCAAAAATTTGCGTCGTATGCAGAGCCGGCGTCGCCGTCATGGCGATTTTTACTGCGTCAAAGTAGTCGACGACAGCTCTGTATTTACTCTGGTATTCATCTTGACTGCGATACAGTTCTTCATCATCGCTCATTTCTTTGTCGAGGATATAGCCGCGGTGAGCTTCGTCGATAATGACTAAATCGTAATCCGTAATAGCCGGCATCACATCGTCGTCATTATACAAAATCCGCTTGATCATACTCTGTACCGTAGCGATTTGCACTTTTGTTTCTTTATCGGGCTTTTTATCTTTTAACTCCTTGATATTATATAAATTATCCAACGTCTGCATTTGTTCCAGTTTGGCGTTGCGGAATGTTTCCAAGGCTTGCGTCCCCAATGCATTCCGGTCTACAAGGAACAAAATATGTGAAAATCGTTTGGTCACCAAAAAGCGATACATGAGGCCTAAAATAGTACGCGTCTTTCCAGTTCCCGTCGCCATAGCCAGCAACACATGATCTTGTCCGCGGATAACAGCCTGTTCGGCGGCCCGTACGGCGTCGATTTGATAATAGCGAAGTCCCAAACCGGCAGGGTCTTTTAATACGTTGTATGATAACCGATTTAAGCTGCTGTTCGCTTTTTCGGTATCCCGATTCAAGAGTTCTTCCATCCCTCTGGGACTCATCCAGCCATGAAGAGCCTTGGGCACATTGGACGAAGCACGCAGGTCTAAAAACCACACGCCTGATTTCGTCTGATATTGCTCCAAATAAGGCCGGCCGTTCGTCGCAAAGGTGAACGGAACTTTATACGCACCCCACTGACCCGCTTGATATACCGCGTCAGCTTCGCGAATACCCTTAGGATACGCTTTTCCCTGATAGTCCAAAACAGAAGGAATATCTTTGTGCATTGCTTTAGCTTCAATAATAGCTACCATTTTTAAACCGATAAAGACAGCATAATCGGCATGCCCGGTCCGTCCTCCCGGCAGCTGCACAGGCCATTCGGCAATCACCATATTATGTCCCTTTTTCGGCCGCGTGCCTTTCGCATAGCGAAGTTCCTGACTATCCGCTTCCCAACCCACTTTCCGAAGCTGTTCGTCAATCATGTACCGCGTTTCTTCTTCTGAAATATAACGATACCCCGCGGCAGTTCGTGCTTGTTTTCTGCGAGCATCAGCACCTACTGAAACGGCTTTTTCTGCCATAACTTCAGCAGACTGCATTAATATTTCATCTAATTCTGCTGACGACGGTTTGGCAGAACCAGCGGCCGCAGCAGCTCTGGCTTCGATAGGCACATAGTCCTTGTGCTGATAATTCCAATCACCGTACGTTTCCATAAACCATTCGCATAAGCTGTACGTCATAGGCAGCAATGTTTTGGCCTTTTCTACGGACGCGTAATTTTCGTGAACCGCTTTATTCCGTACCTTACGCAGCACATGCAAAATATCTGCCAAACTGCGATCCAACATCTCTTCGCGCAGCAAAACGTCAATTCGCATAGCCGCCGTATTTTCCTGCGGGAAGGGAATATTATCATAGGCATACATCAAATTGACAATAGTCTCCCCAATCATGCCCAATTTCATTAAGCAGGAATTGGCGTCGCTATAACAATACTGCTCTGCCTGACGGCCAAAGGTTGCTAATACCGAAAATCGTTCTTCTAAAAAATCAAAGTTAGAATACATAGTTTCACCTTCTAACTGCAATGTTAATACGAAATTATTTTATATATATTATATCAGAATTTCTCTGCAACAAAAACTACATCTGTTCCCCTATGTTTGATAGAAACAAGTGTTTCTTTTACAACAAAAAAGCGAAACAAACCCAAGTATATCTCGAAATTCGTTCCGCTGTCATGCATGTATGTACTTATAAGTCCTACAATTTCCCAGCCAATCTCTCTACAATCGGCATATCAGCCGGAGCCCACTCCAACATGGGCAAATCTTCCGGTGCCAACCACTTGGCATCGACGTGTTCCTTGCGAATAAAATCGGGCTTGTCTAAATGACACATAAAGGCATGCATAGTAATAGAAAAATCGGGATACATGTGGTTTACGGTCATGTACAAGTCTTCTTCCTTTACTGCAACATGAACGTCCATCTCTTCCCGCAGTTCCCGTTCAATGGCAGTGTGTTTTGCTTCTCCCGGTTCTATTTTTCCTCCGGGAAATTCATATTTAAAGCTGACATAATCATATTTTCCCATTCCCCGTTTCATACAAAGAATTTTGCCCTTATATTCCAAAATCGCTGCTACGACTTCTAAATGTTTCATGATTCAGCTTCCCTCATTTGCTACACATTTATTATATTATATACGAAAATGCCCCATATGTCTGCCGACACGCCAAAACGCCAGCGTACCTATTACAACATCAGATATACTGGCGTTTTTTCATGCAGATGCATTTACTTTATTCTGCAATCTTTTTTCCATCGGCAGCAGGAAGCTTATCAATAGAAAATCCTAAAAAGCCGATAATAATGGAGATAATAGGCGTCAAATAGCACGAGAAGGCAAAGGGCGCATAGGACAAGGTTGCGACGCCCAGCGTCGCCGCCATGAAGGCGCCGCAGTTGCTCCACGGCACGAGGGGACTGACGGTGCAGCCGGAATTGACAACGCAGCGGGACAGATTCTTCGGAGCCAGGCCCTTTTCGGCGTAGCGGTCCTTATACATGCTGCCCGTCACGATGACCGACAGATACTGGCTTCCCATGAGCATTTCGGCGATGACGCCGGTCAGCACAGTCGCGCAAATGAGTCCGCCTACGCCCTTGGCGATGGTCAGAACCTTATCCAGCAGCAGGGGCAGCATACCCGACTTCTGGATGATGCCGCCGAAGCCCATGGCTACGAGGACCAGGGCGATGATAGAGCCCATGCTGACCATGCCGCCGCGGCTCAGCAGGCTGTCGATGACTTCCGAGCCGGAATGGGATTCGTAGCCGGAAAAGGCCACGCTGATGACGTCGGACAGGCTGGCGCCTTGTATGCCCATAGCCAGCAGGGCCGCAATAAAGGCGCTGATGAACAGGCCGGGAATAGCCGGCATTTTCTTGATGACCGACACGATGACGACGAGAGGCGGAATGAGCATGATGGGATTGATGACGAAGATACGGGACAATCCGTTCAAAATTGCGTCGATGCCTTCGTTGTCAATGCTTGCGCCGCCGTATTGAAAGCCCAAGACGGCGTAGAGGACTAAGGTGATGATAAAGCTGGGCACGAGGGGATAGACGACGTGCTTGATGTGCTCGAAGAGCTGGGCCCCGCTGATAGCCGCACCGAGGTTGGTCGTATCGGACAGGGGCGACATCTTATCGCCGAAATAGGCTCCGGCAACGACGGTCCCGGCGACCATTTCCAAGGGGATATTCATGGCCTGGCCGATGCCGACCAGGGCAATGCCGACGGTACCGGCGGTGCTCCACGAGCTTCCCGTGGCAAAGGCTACGATAGACGTGAGGACGTAGGACATAGCCAGAAATACCGTAGGCGAAATGATGAGCAGTCCGTAGTAAATCATCGTCGGTACGACGCCCGATATAATCCATGTGCCGATCAAGATCCCGACGATGAGCAGGATGACCAGGGCCTGCAGGCCGTCGGACATAGTTTCGAGCATAAATTTTTCAATATCGTCCCATTTGTACCCGGCCTTTAAGGCTACGAGACAGGCAATGGCCGTCGAAAAGACCAGAGGGATATGGGGGCCTGCGCCCAGAAAATTCAGCGCGATGACTAAGCTGATAATCAGCGTGATGATGGGAATGAGGGCCAAGCCGACGGTCATATTTCGATACGTTGACATAATGATTCCTCCTCGCCGCCTTATTCTTCAAAAACGCTCAGCGCCTGGGTAAAGTCGGCAATCAAATCCTGGGCGTCTTCTAGGCCGACGGACACGCGCATCAAGCCGTCTGTAATGCCCATTTTCAGGCGTATGTCCCTGGGAACGGACGCATGGGACGACAAGATGGGATAGGACAGGGTCGTCGCATAGCCGCCCAAGGTCATGGCGTATTTGGCGATGTGCAGGCGGCGCATGAAGGCGTTGATTTTTTCCCGGTCTTCGGGCATTTCAAAGCTGAGCATGGCGCCGTATCCCTTGGCAAACAAGCGCTTGGCAATGTCATGCTGGGGATGAGTCGGCAGGCTGGGATGGTTGACCTTCAGCACGCGGGGATGCTCGTCAAGGGCTTTCGCCAGGGCTTCGGCGTTTTTCAGCTGCCGTTCCATGCGCAGGTCGAGGGTCCGCAGGCTCCGTTCGCATAAATAGGACGAAAACGGGTCGAGAGTGCATCCCAGGAGGGCCTGCAGCTTGCAAGCCTTGTCGACGATATCCTTCGACGCCGTAGCCGAGCCGCCGACGATGTCGCTGTGACCGTTCATAAATTTGGTCAGGCTGTTGATCGTCACGTCTGCGCCGAAATCGATGGGCTTGATGACCGTCGACGTCGTAAACGTATTGTCTACGACGAGCTTAGCGCCGCAGTCGTGGGCGATGCGGGCCACGGCCTCTACGTCTACGACGGCCATGGTCGGATTGGAAATGACTTCCGTATAGATGATTTTCGTATTCGCCTGCACGGCCTTTCGAACGGCGTCTACATCCGTGAAGTCGACGCACGTCGATTCGATGCCGTACCGCTTGATGACGTCCAGAATTTCCAGCGTTTCGCCGTACAAATTGCTGTTGGCCAGGATATGGTCGCCGGCGTCAGCCAGGGACAGGAGCGTCGTCGTAATCGCTCCCATGCCGGAGCTGCAGATCATGGACGCTTCGCCGCCTTCCAGATAGCTGACCAGTTCGGCCAAGGCATTGCGGTTCGGGTTCCTGATGCGGTTATATGTGTAGCCTTTGACAGCGTAGTATTCGTTTAATTCGTCCAAGTCGGCTCCGCCGCGGAAAGCCGTCGTCAAGTAAATGGGCAGGACTTCCGGCGTACTCAGCGTCCCTTTTACTTCCGCTCCCTGCATGATAATTTCCGTGCCTCTGTTCATGTTTCGTTCCATGTAAATTCCTCCTGACAACTAGTTGATATACACCTGTAATGACTGTACTCTTTGCTATGACCGTATCATACCATTGAAGTAGAGCATAATGTCAATATATTTCGGCAAAAAAATACAGGAAAATGTGATGCTATCTATGCCAGAAGGACAACAGAGTCGGACAAAGGGACGGAAATTGTTTCTATTCCGTGCACACGGCAAAAGGAAAGGATCCAAGGTTATACTAGGCAATAACCTTTGCAGTGAGGCATATAAAAAACACCTGACAAACAGCTCGTCAGGTGTTTACTAGCATATGTAATTATCCCTGCGCCGCAGTGCTGCGCTTTTGCATGTCGCGGCGTTTTTTGAAGAACGGCAGGGCTACTTCCGGGAAGATGGCGTAGCCTAAGACGTCTTCCGGCGTAGCGTCGGGGAAACCTTCGTCGGCCAGGGCCTTCTTGGCCTTTTCCAGCTCCGGCTCCAAATCGTCGGCCGGACGGTGGCTGATGACCGGTTCGTCGCCGATGCACATCTTGCGGAATTCTTCCGTGATTTCACCGGGAACGCGGCCGTACTTGCCGCGGACGATGTCCCGCACTTCGTTGGTCACGATCTTATAGCGGCCGTACAGGACATTGAGCGCAGCGGCCGAGCCGGTAATCTGGCTCGTCGGCGTCACGAGGGGCGGATAGCCCAAATCGCGGCGCACGTTCGGCATTTCCGCCAGCACTTCGTCAAAGCGGTCTTCTGCGCCCTGCCCTTTCAGCTGGTTGTACAGGTTCGTCAGCATGCCGCCGGGAATCTGGTACTTGCGGACAGCCGGATTGATCTGGCTGGGCATAGTCAGGTTGAATTCGTCAGCCAGCTCCTTGCGGACCTGTTTGAAGTGCTCCGTCAAGGGCCAGAGCCGTTCGACGTCAATGCCCGTATCGTAAATCGTGTTCTTCAGGGACATGACGACCGATTCTGTCGGCGGCTGGCTCGTCACTTCGCCAAAGGGCGACAAGGCCGTGTCGATAATATCTACGCCGGCTTCGATAGCCTTCATGTAGGTCATTTCGCCGAAGCCGCAGGTGCAGTGCGTGTGCAGCTCGATCGGTATGGACAAGTGCTTTTTCAGCATGCGCACGAGATTGTACGCGTCATAGGGGGACAACAGCCCCGACATGTCCTTGATGCACAGGGAGTCGACGCCCATGCGCTGCAGCTCCAGAGCGCCTTTTGTAAAGGATTCCATGGTGTGAATCGGGCTGATCGTATAGACGATAGCGCCCTGAACGTGGACAGACTTCGTATCCTTCGCAGCCCGGATGGCTGATTCCATGTTGCGGGAATCGTTGAGGGCGTCGAAGACGCGGATAATGTCGATGCCATTGTCTACAGCTCTGTTAACAAATTCATACACGACGTCGTCGGCGTAATGGCGGTATCCTAAGATATTCTGGCCGCGGAGCAGCATTTGCAGGGGCGTCTTTTTGACGTATTTCTTAATCGTCCGCAGCCGTTCCCACGGGTCTTCGTCCAAAAAGCGCATGCACGTATCGAAGGTCGCGCCGCCCCAGCATTCCAAGGCGCCGTACCCTACTTCGTCCATCGCTTCCAATACGGGCTGCATCTGGCTCAGGCGCATGCGCGTCGCCGCGATGGACTGATGACCGTCCCGCAGTACCGTTTCCGTTATTTTTACTCTAGCCATATCACTATCCTCCGTTTAGTAATCTCTATGTAGTATCGGCTTGTTTCAAGCCTGTGCGTATGCAACTTAGCATATAATTATAATTGCAATTACTTTTTATTATACCATATTTTACCAAGAAAATCAGAAAAATTTCTTCGGCGGCAATCTAAAAAAGTCATTCTCCTGCCAGTATACGGCTGTATTTATTCTCATAATGTGGTACACTTATACTATACAATCATGGCGTCGACAGGGGTGTTATTCCAACTGCCATTATCCATACTCACAGCGAAAGGGGTTTTATTATGACAACATGCGCACGTATCATTACCGCCTATTTCAGCCCGACGAACACAACGAAGACCGTCTGCGAGACCATTGCCCAGGAGCTGAGCCGCACGCTGGGCATTCCCCACGAAAGCCGCAGCTTTACCCTGCCAGGCGAACGAACGGAACCGCTTGTATTTCCTGAAGGCTCATTGGTCATCCTCGGTATGCCGGTCTACGCCGGCCGCGTTCCCAACTTCATGCTGAAATACCTGACGCAGACAGAAGGAAACGGCTCCATGGGCATTCCCATCGTCGTATACGGCAACCGCAACTACGACGACGCCCTCATCGAACTCCGCGATATCATGGAAAAGGCCCACATCCACACCGTCGCCGGCGGCGCATTCATCGGCGAGCATTCCTTCTCCCGCACCCTCGGCCAGGGCCGTCCCGACAGCCAGGACCTCAACAAGGCCCGCAGCTTCGCCCAGGTCGTAGCCAGCACGATTTCCAACGACAGATACCGCACGCCCGTGCCGGTCAAGGGCAACGTCCCCTATCGGCCGTACATGGTACCGCAGAAAGCCGACGGCTCTCATAAGACCATTACCAAGGTCTTCCCGAAGGTCAGCGACGCCTGTACCAACTGCGGCGTCTGCGTCAGCGTCTGTCCTCTCGGCTCCATCGCGCCGGACTGCCATACGTACACGACGTTCTGCGTCAAATGCTGCGCCTGCGTCAAGGCCTGTCCCGTCGGCGCGCGCTATTACGACGACGAAACGTATTTGTTCCACAAGAAACAGTTGGAAGAAACGTACGCCCGCCGTGCTGAACCGGAAACGTTCATCTAACACTATCTTTTCAGCGGCGTAAAAATACCGATATGCAAGGCTTGCCTGCCTATTGCATATCGGTATTTTTTATTCTCCAGGCCCTTCAGATTACACTGCCTTCTTTAACCCTGCCGGTATCCGCTTCGATGTATATCTTCCGCCCTCCGGCGGAAACGGCTACAACGCCTGGCGGTAAGGCGTCCGATTCCTTCCATTGTATGGCAAAGGAATAGCGGTTCCTCCCCTTTTTGACAGTAGTATTTTTATATCCCCGCACGCGCGACGTATCGCGGCGATTATATGCTACGACGACCTGGCCCGTATCTCCCAGACAGTCCAGGACGGCAAACAGCTGACGGCAATACCGCCGCGTATCGACCATTTCGCCCATAGCCGGCGCATACGCACCTGCCAGTACCTGGGCCGGGTCGTCCAAATCTTCCGTCGCCTGCAAGCCCGTGCGGATGCACTGGATGCCCGCTTCGACAAAGGCCTGCTTCATGTAAGCGGCCCGCAGAACCCCTTCGTGAACGGACAAGGGCGTATAGTCCCCCTGCCGATACATGTCGGCCAGCTCCGTATCGGCAAGGACGACGACGGGATAGATGCGGGCTATGTCGGGCCGTAAGCGGCAAATCGCCGCCGTCGTGTCCCGCAGGCTGCCCCAATCCTCGCCGGGCAGGCCCGGCATGAGCTGATGTCCGACGGTAAAGCTGTGCTCCCGCAGCAGCGCCGTCGCCGCCGCGACGTCCTGTGCCGTATGCCCCCGCTTGGCCTTGGCCAATACGGCGTCGTCCATAGACTGAACGCCTAATTCAACAGTGGACAGGCCGTACCGCTTCAAACGAGACAATATTTCCTCGTCAATACAGTCAGGCCGCGTCGAGCAGCGAATCGCCTGTATGCGCCCCTCCTGCAGGGCTTCACGAGCCGGAGTCAGCAGTTCCTCCTGCAAGGCCGCCGGAATGGCCGTAAAGCTGCCGCCGTAAAAAGCGACCTCCCAATGCCTTTCTTCAGCCGCGCTCGTCACGTATTCTTTAATCGTCCGGGCCACGGCATTGCCGTCGGGTACGCCGCGCCGCCCCGTAATGCGCCACTGGTTGCAGAACACGCAGCGGTAGGGACAGCCGATATGCGGAATAAAGATAGGAATAATCGATGTTTTCATCACACTACCTCAAACAAAAAAAGGATGGGCTGAGCCGCATCCTTTCTATATTGCATGTAATCGTTTCAGAGCTTCGTGAGCGGCATGCTGTTCCGCATCCTTTTTGGTCTTACCGGAGCCTTCGCCGAGAACCTTGCCGGCTACGATGACCTCCATGTAAAAGGTCTTGTCGTGGTCGGGGCCTTCTTCCCGGCGCAGAACGTACGTGATTTTCTGCTCGCCGTCGCGCTGGACAAATTCCTGGAACAGCGTCTTGTAATCTTTTCCGTAATCGCCGCTGGCAACGAGGGATAAATAATCTTTTAACTGATGCAGAATAAATTTGCGCGCTTCTTCATAAGACGAATCAATGTAAATAGCGCCGACGACGGCTTCAAACGCATCTGCCAGTATGCTGGCCCGCTTGCGGCCGCCCGACGCCAATTCTCCTTTTCCCAGAAGAATGTAGTCCCCCATGTCGAAGGTCGCGCATACGGCAGCCAGCGGCGCTTCGCTGACGACGCTGGCCCGCGCTTTCGATAATTCGCCTTCCGGCATGTGGGGATATTGCAGGAAAAGATATTCGCCGACTACCAAGTCGAGAATCGCATCTCCCAAAAATTCCAGCCGTTCATTGTAATAACCGTGTTTTGCCTTATTTTCATTGGCATAGGATGAGTGTGTCAGAGCCTGGTCCAAAATCAACAGATTATGAAAAGAGGAAAGTCCTAAAACGTCAATGAATTTTTCTAACTGCTTTTTTCTACCTGTATCCATTCACATGATCTTCTCTAATCTATTTTGTATTTCGCATATCGACGCTTAGTCTACGTATTTTCTGAACAACAGCGTCGCGTTGTGGCCGCCGAACCCGAAGGAGTTGGAAATCGCCACGTTGACATCGGCGTCTACGGCTTCATTCGGCACGTAATTCAAGCCGAATTCTTTCAGTTCGTCGTCGATTTCCGCCAAGTTGATCGTCGGATGTACCTTGCCCGTTTCAATCGTCAGGGCGCAGACGATGGCTTCTACGGCGCCGGCTGCGCCGAGGAGATGGCCCGTCATGGACTTCGTCGAGCTCATGAGGAGATCTTTGGCATGATCGCCGAATACGCGGGAAACGGCCTTCGTTTCGTTCAAGTCGTTCAAGTGCGTCGACGTGCCGTGAGCGTTGACGTAATCGACGTCGTTCGGCAGGAGGCCGGCATCTTTAATCGCCAACTCTATGCATTTGGACTGCTGGATGCCTTCCGGGCCGGGAGCCGTGATATGGTATGCGTCGGCGTTGCTGCCATAGCCGCTGATTTCGCAGTAAATGTGAGCGCCGCGCTTCTTAGCATGTTCTAATTCTTCCAATACGACAATGCCTGCGCCTTCGCCCATGACGAAGCCGTCGCGGTCTTTGTCAAAAGGACGGGACGCATGAGCCGGGTCGTCGTTGCGCGTGCTCAAAGCCTTCATAGCGGCAAAGCCCGCTACGGCGCCGGGAGATACGGCAGCTTCCGTACCGCCGGCTACGGCTGCGTCGAGTTCGCCGCGCTGAATCATGCGGAAGGCGTCGCCGATGGAGTTAGCGCCTGTCGCGCAGGCCGTTACGACGCTGGCGCAGTGGCCTTTAAGGCCGAAGGTAATGGAAACCTGGCCGGACGCCATGTTGGCGATCATCTTCGGTACAACGAAGGGGTTGACGCGGGACGGTCCCTTGGCAAACAAGCCCTTGTACAGGTTGTGGAGAGTTTCCATGCCGCCGATGCCCGTGCCGACGATCGTGCCGATGCGGTCGCGGTCTTCTTCGTCCAAATTCATCTTAGAATCTTCGAGCGCCAATTTAGCGGCCGCTACGGCGTACTGCGTAGACGGATCCATGTGGCGAGCTTCCTTCTTATCGATGCCGAAAGCAGCAGGGTCAAAATCTTTGACTTCGCCGGCAATGCGCGCGCCGTATTCCGTCGCGTCAAAATGAGTGATAGGACCGATTCCATTTTTGCCGCTGAGCAGCGCGTTCCAAAATTCATCCTTACCCATGCCTACGGGGGAAATGACGCCGACGCCTGTAATCACTACACGTTTTTCCAATATTTTCACCTCATCATCAAAAATCAAACCGTGAATCAATCGGGAATTTCATCCATTTCACGTTTAAGATATGCAAATATGTCTTTTACCGGCAGAATGTCATGGATTTCCTGCATTCTCCTGCCGGAGAACACCAAGCCCGTTTCGACGTCGCCTTGCTGCGCTCTCGTGAGGGCGCGGATAATGCAGTACTTATGGCTGCATTTTTTCAGGCACTGATCGCAGTGATCCGGCGCCGGCGCCGTACCGAGAAGAATTCGTTCGGAAAAGGGCGTCCGGATTGCCTGCCCCGGAAGGCCGACTGGACTATGCACCAATATAAAATCTTCAGGGCTGTTGGCCCGCAGATATACCTTTTTCAATTCGTCAGCGCCGTTGGATTCCACGCTGGCGGCAAACCGGCTTCCCATCTGAACGCCGTCGGCGCCTAAGCGCAGCATTTCGGCAATGTCTTCTCCGTGAAGAACGCCGCCTGCGCCGATGACGGGAATATCGACGGCTTTCCGCACTTCCGGCACGATGAGCCGGCTCGAGCGGTTGGTTCCCAGATGCCCGCCTGCTTCTGCCCCCTCTACGACGACGGCAGCAGCACCCAGGGTTTGGGATATTTTAGCTAGTTTAGCAGAAGATACGATGGGCACAATAGGCGTACCGCTGTCTTTTCCCCAGGCGAACATGTCCCGGGAAAAGCCTGCTCCTGCTACAACCAGGTCTATTCCTTCTTCAATTGCAGTGGTCACGATGCCTTTGAATTCGCGGGCCGCGACCATTACGTTTATGCCTATGATTCCAGTTGGAGCCAGTTTTCTGGCTAAGCGTATTTCATACCTTAATTCATCAAAGGGCATGCCAGAAGCCGCAATAAGGCCAATACCGCCTTCGTTGGCTACTGCTGCGGCCAATCGGGCTGTGGACAATCGAATTGCCATGCCGCCCTGGACGATTGGCACCTTTGCTACGAGCTTACCTATTCTTAATTCTGGCAGCTTCACTCTGTTTTCCTCCAATCAAGACACCATCAGGGGAAGCGCCACGGCTTCCCCATCCGGCCCTATTGCGTACTTACGCTTTCTTTTCCTTTTCGATGTAATCAACTGTATCTTTGACAGTTTTGATTTTTTCCGCAACATCATCAGGGATTTCGATGTTGAATTCTTCTTCGAAAGCCATGATCAATTCAACGATATCCAAGGAATCAGCGCCCAAATCATCGATGTAAGCAGCGTCCATTTTGACTTCTTTTTCGTCAACGCCGAGCTGTTCAACAACGATGCTCTTTACTTTTTCAAAAGTAGCTTCTTCGCTCATTTCCAATTCACCCCCTTTCAGTGGAATATATGTCTTACATTACCATGCCGCCGTCTACGTTCAAGACTTGGCCGGTAATATAGCTTGCGTTGTCAGAGGCGAGGAACACGACGGCCTTCGCCACTTCTTCCGGCTGGGCGACGCGGCCCAGGGGAATCGATTTGAGCATGTCTTCTTTTACGGCGGCGCTCAATACCGCCGTCATATCCGTATCGATGCAGCCCGGAGCTACGGCGTTGACGCGGATGCCCCGCGAAGCCAGTTCCTTGGCTACGGATTTTGTAAAACCGATCATGCCGGCTTTTGCTGCCGCGTAGTTCGCCTGGCCGGCGTTGCCCGTCTGTCCGACGACGGACGTAATATTGATGATTGCGCCGCTGCGCTGCTTCATCATCAGCTTCGTTACGGCCTTCGTGCAATGGAACACGCCCGTCAGGTTCGTATCCAGCACGGCCTGCCAGTCGCCTTCCTTCATGCGCATGAGGAGGCCGTCGCGGGTAATGCCGGCGTTGTTGACCAAGATGTCGACGGAGCCGAACTGTTCCTTTACAGCGTTTATCATATCGGAAACGGCCGCGTCGTCGGCGACGTCGCACTGCATTGCGACGGCTTCGCCGCCTTGTTCTTTGATGAGGGACAGCGTTTCTTCAGCTGCCGCCGCATTGCCGGCGTATATAACGGCTACCTTTGCGCCTTCTGCCGCAAGGGAGACGGCAATAGCCCGGCCGATACCGCGGGAACCGCCCGTAACGACGGCAGTTTTATCTGTTAAGAGCATTTTATCTAACCCCCTGGAAAAATTCAAGTGTTTTCTGTAAGGAAGGTATATCTTCTACGTTTTCGCTGTGAATCGCCCGGTCGATCTTGCGGTTAAAGCCGCAGAGCGTCTTGCCGGGGCCGACTTCTACGAAGGCTTCGGCACCGAAGGCCTGCATGGTCTTCGTGCAGTCGATCCAGAGCACGGGGCTGGCCGCCTGCTTGACCAGGGAAGCCTTAATATCGGCCGCAGCCGTTTCGATCTGGCCGTTTACGTTGGCGACGACGGGAATCTTGGCATCGGAAATCGTAATCGTGTCAAGCACTTCTGCCAAGCGTTTCGCCGCCGGCTCCATGAGCGTGCTGTGGAAGGGCGCGCTGACGTGGAGGAGGACTGCCCGCTTCGCTCCGGCCGCTTTCAATTCGTCTACAGCCGTTTCGACGGCCTTCGTGCTGCCGGCGATGACGATCTGGCCTGGGCAGTTGAAGTTAACGGCCTGTACTACGCCGCCCTGTTCGGAAATATGGGCGCAGATGTCCTTAATCTTATCTTCAGCTAAGCCCATGATAGCCGCCATGCTTCCTTCTCCCAGGGGCACGGCTTCCTGCATGAACTGGCCGCGGAGCCGTACAGTCCGCACGGCGTCGGCAAAGGAAAGGGCGCCGGCCGCTACGAGAGCCGAATATTCGCCCAAGCTATGGCCTGCGGCGATGTCCGGCGTCACGCCTTCCTGTTCCAATACGCGGCAGCAGGCCGTGCTGGCCGTCAGGATCGCCGGCTGTGTATTATAAGTCTTCATCAATTCTTCATCGGGGCCTTCAAAGCACAGCTTCGTCAAAGAAAATCCTAATGCGTCGTCGGCTTCTTCGAAAAGCTGCCGCACGACGGCGTACGATTCGTATAAATCCTTGACCATGCCGACTTTCTGCGCGCCCTGTCCGGGGAATACAAATGCTTTTTTCATATTATCACCTCGTCGTCCTTATTTCGCATACCATTTCATTGCCAATCCGGCCCACGTAAGACCGGCGCCGAACCCTGCCAGCACGACGATGTCGCCGTGTTTCATGAGTCCCTGGCGGTTCGCTTCGTCAAGGGCGATGGGAATGGATGCTCCTGACGTATTGGCATATTTATCTATGTTGACAAACACCTTTTCCATCGGCAGGTGAAGCCGCTTGGCTGCCGACGTAATGATGCGGATATTGGCCTGATGAGGCACGAGAAGGTCTATGTCTTCATGAGACAAGCCGGCCCGTTCCAAGGCCTTTTCCGCCGTTTTTCCCATGACCTTGACGGCAAACTTGTACACTTCCTTGCCGTCCATCTTGATATACGTCAAGTGCTTTTCCCGCGCTTCGTCCGTCGGCAGGATAGCGACACCGCTGGACGGGATATTCAGGTATTGGCCGCCGTTACCGTCGGCCCCCATGTCGGCGCCTAAAATGCCGTAGCCCTGTTCTACAGGGCCTAATACGGCCGCGCCGGCCCCGTCGCCGAACAATACGCAGGTGTTGCGGTCCGTCATATCCATAAAACGGCTGAGGATTTCCGCGCCGATGACCAGGACGTACTTGCACATGCCGCTTTCAATGTACTGGGACGCCGTAATCGCTCCGTAGGCAAAGCCCGAGCAGGCGGCGTACAAGTCGAAAACGGCGGCGTTGACGGCGCCGAGGTTCTTCTGCACGATGCAGGCCGTCGACGGAATCGTCATATCCGGCGTCAGCGTGCAGACGATAATCATATCCAGCTGTTCCGCCGTGATGCCGGCCATTTCCATGGCCTGCCTGGCGGCGATAGTACACATATCGGACGTGTTGACGCCTTCCGGCGCAAAGTGCCGTTCGCGGATACCCGTCCGCTCCCGAATCCATTCGTCTGACGTGTCTACGATTTTTTCTAAATCGGCATTCGTCACGACTCTATCGGGAACGTAATGGCCTGTCCCCAATATGCCGGCCGGATTAGTTTTCACTATCATACTGTTCTACCTCTTCTTCCTCTATACTTTTGCGAATATGGCCTACTACGTCCTGCTGCGCCAATTCTCCCGCTACGCGGATGGCGTTTTTGATCGCCTTGGCTTTAGAGCTTCCATGGCAGATAATAAAGCTTCCGTCTACGCCGAGAAGAGGCGCGCCGCCGTACTCTGTGAAGTCAAGACGTTTTTTTAAGGTTCGGAGGGCCGGATATACGGCCAGAGCTCCTAATTTAGCAATAAATCCGCTGCTCTTGATCGTATCCTTCACCAAGCGGATGATAAACATGGCCATGCCTTCGCCAAATTTCAAAATGACGTTGCCTACGAAGCCGTCGCAGACGACGACGTCGACCGTCCCTTTCGGAATATCACGGCCTTCTACGTTGCCGTAAAAGGAAATGGTCTTCAGTTTTTCCAGCAGCGGATACGTCGCCTGGGCCAACTCGTTCCCCTTCGACGCTTCCTCGCCGATATTCAGCAGGCCGACGGTGGGCTTGTCTACGCCCAAAATGTATTTCGCATAGTGCGAGCCCATAATGGCTCCTTCCACCAAGTGCTTCGGTTTGCTGTTGGCGTTTGCGCCCGAATCGAGAAGGACGGTAATGCCCTTCTTCGAAGGAATCGGCGTCGCAATGCAGGGCCGTTCAATGCCCTTAATGCGGCCCAATCCCAGGAGAGCTGCCGTAACGGCGGCTCCTGTACTGCCGGGAGCTACGACGGCGTCGCAGGCGCCGTCCTTTACCAGCTGCGTCGCCACGACAATCGACGCGTCCTTCTTTTTGCGGATTGCCTGAGCCGGATGTTCTCCCATATCGATGACCTGGCTGGCGTGAACGATGGACAAATGCGAATTGTCCTTCGCGCCGTACCGGTTTAATACTTCTTTTATTTTATTAGTATCCCCTACTAAGACGACGTCCAGGCTATACGATTTGACAGCCTCAATCGCGCCCAGCACCACTTCTTCCGGTGCATAATCGCCGCCCATAGCGTCTACAGCTATTTTCATACTTACGCTCCATCATTCCAAAGATTCTATGATAAACTTTGTGCGAAATACTTCCTTCGCATTTTTCCGTATTTTCACCCATACATAGTATTTCTGATCGCGGCGGCGAATCACTTCTGCTACGGCGACGAGCTTGTCGCCTACAGTAACAGGCTGTTTGTATTTGATATTAGCTACGGCCGTAATGGCCACAGGCAGGTGCAGCACGGCCTGGGCCAGCGAATTGGCCTGAGCATACAAGCATTGGGAGCGCACGATATGCGCTTCATCGACCATATCTTCCGTCGCTGTCATAATGGAAATCGCGCTCTGTCCAACGGTGCATTCCACGAGTTCGCCTACAAAGCCTGCATTCTTCTGCCGGGGCTGGGCCGCTTCCGCCTTCTGCTTGATGCGGATGCGCATTTCCGGAATCCCCAACGCCATGCGGTCCAAGCGGATAGTAGCTACGCTGACGGAAAATTCCTCCGCCAGTTCTTCGTCGTTCACGAAGGGGTCTTCTTCTATTCGCTTGCGCAGCAGGGCATGCCGCTTATCTCTTGCTATACGAACCATTTCATCACCTTTAAGCAATTTATGACCAAGTACTAATAGTACATACAACTAGAGATTATATAATGTTTCCTGAAGATTTGCAAGCCAAAACAAAAAGTATGCTTTCTCAGCATTCATATAATGGAACTGTCGAAAGCATACTCTTCACTCCTTTTTAGTATTTATCAAAATCCAATTCGTTCAAAACGTCGCGCAGTTTTTCCAATTCTTCCTTCGTCAGCGTAATGCCTTTCGTCATGGCCTGGTAGTCCGGATCCCACGAGCGAAGGTCGAATTTCGGCGCGCGGTTGTTCCAGCTGATATAAGTCAGCTCCTTGCGCCAGCCGTCTTTATTTTCCGACAACGTACCGCATACGTCTTCAATGTTAAAATTCAATTGTGCCATTGTATACCCTCCTAAAGACAAAACTTCATGTCTCTGATTACTTTTGTTTACAAAAAACAAACATCAGCTACTATAATAGCAAATTTAACGCATCTGTCAATTATTAGTATACAATGAGTTATTCCATATCACAATCGTTTTGCATAACTATTTCTTTGTTATGTCAGATTGATATACCGGCGCCGCCCTTAATGATGGGGTGTCCGCCGTTTGAACAGGCCGCCGTGGGCTTCGCTGATATCAAAAATAGATACGAAGGAATTGGGGTCGATCTTGCGGACGGCGTCCTTCACCTTCGTCATTTCCAGACGCGACACGACGCAGTACAATATCTTCGTCGTTTCCCTCTTGTAAGCCCCTTCGCCGTTGAGCAGCGTCACAGCGCGGCCCATATCCTGGGTCATGCAGCGGGCCATTTCGTCGTACCGCGACGTCACGATGAGCAGCCCCTTCATTTCGTCGAGGCCGTTCGTCACGATATCGATCATCTTATAAGCGATGAAATAGGCTACCAGGGAGTACATAGCGCTGTCCCAGGAAAAGACGAAGCCCGAGCTTCCTAAGATGAACAGATTGAAGAACATGATGATTTCGCCTACGGAAAAGGGCGTTTTTTTGTCGGCAATAATCGCCAGTATTTCCGTACCGTCGAGGGAGCCGCCCCAGCGGATAATCAGGCCTACGCCGAGGCCGATGATAATGCCGCCGTAAATAGTCGACAAAAAGGGGTCCGTCGTCACCGGCGTATGGTGAATGAACTTGCTCCACCCGGACAGGCAGAGTACGGAAAATAAGGATTGTATCGTAAATACGACGCCGATTTTCTTATAGCCGATGATGAAAAAGGGAACGTTCAGCGCGACGATAAACACGCTGAAGCTGACGCCGGTCAGTTCGGCCGCCATCAGGGCCAGGCCGACGACGCCGCCGTCGATGACGTGATTGGGCACCAGAAAAATATCCAAGCCGACGGTGTATATAAAAGCGCCGAGGGCTAATCCAACGGCGCGGAATGCATATCCTGTCATATCATTCTATTCCCCCTTGCCTATGAATGTAACGGAGACCGATGATCCAGGCCACGAAATCGTCGACCGGTTCGGGCGGATACTGCAGCGACAGCGGCACGAAGCGCCGCCATCCCCGGCGGGGCGTATACTTGAAATACATAGCCCGGCCTTCGACAGTCGTGTTTTTCTCGTCGACGAGAGAAAAGGTCACGGCAGGGGCCTGCCGCCGTATCCACTGCTCGGCGACGGGCTGCAGACGCTTGTGGTTAGTTCCGTCGCCCATGACGATATGGGTAAAGCCATACTGCCCATACGCCTCAGTCAGATACGCTTCCAGTTCTCCCGTCGGGATAATTTTTTTCTCCGCCAGGCTCCCGTCGCCGCCCAGCACGGCGACGCCCGTCTTTTCCGAGCCCGGATCGATTGCAGCTATCATTCGAATCTCCTTTGCTTATTGAATCGGCTCGACGATGATGTCGATGCCCAGAGGTCCTGCCGTATACGTGTCGTTCAGCGTGACGGCCCGCAGGACGATGTGTTCGCCGCTGAGCCCTTTGATGCGGGAAATGGTATCGAACATTTCCGTCGCCGACAACGCGCCGACGTTGCCGCTCAGCGGGTCGGGCAGCACGCCCTTGGCCTTGGCCTGCAAGTTTACGTCATGTAGAAAACGCATAACCTGTAATTCCGGATTATGAGCCGTTTCGCTTTCGTTCAGCTCCGTTTCGTATACGATGTCGCCTTTATGATAAATGAGGTTGTTGTCATGCATATCAATATGAACCAGCGCCGGTTCGCCGACCATGATATTACCCGCCGCGATGAGGCGGATCAGCTTCTTGCCGCCGGCTTCGCCCTGCTGCAGGGCGCTGATGGCCGCGTTGAATTCGTCGGGCGCAATGTACACCATGACGGCATTTTCATCGGTAATGCCCAAATACCGGCAAATCATGGCATTGGTCTGCTGCATAGCCCGGCTCAATTCTTCCCGCGTCGTCTTGCCATCCTGGCCGCTGCTAAGCACGACGCTGGACAAGACTTCCCCTACGCGGAACATGACGGTTCCCTCGCGGATATTGGTCATCGTTTCATTGAGGATGCGGATGCGCTTGTCGAGCACCTCGATAGTGCTGACCATGCGTTCCTTCGTTTCTTCCAATACGGCCAGGTCATGCTGCGCCGCGTCCCGGTCCGCTACGGCCTTATCTTTATCCTGCAGGGCTTTGTCCATGGCGACCTGTATGACCGACAGCTGACGGGCCTTATCGTCCCGCGCCGCCTGGGCCTGCTGCAAATCAAGCTGCGTCAGCCGGATTTCCTCGTTTTTCCCGTCCAGCTGCTCCTGCTGCAGCTGCAGCAAGTCTTCATTAGATGCGATGAGACGGTTCTTTTCATCCAGTTCTTTCCCCAAATCGCCGGCCTGCTTCAGCAGCTGGTCGCGCTGCGTTTCCAGCGCTTCGTTCTGCATCCGAAGCTGCCGCATTCCAAACAAGGCGATGCGCACGTTTTCTGACAATACGGACATGACGCCCAGCGTAACGGCGGCAATGCTGATGCCGGTCAGGATTGTGACGAGGATAGACGTATATTTAGGCCGAAGGCCGAATAATTTAATTTTCCGCTTGCCGACGCGCGAACCGATTTTATCGCCTAAATAGGCGATAATACCGCCCATGATGGCCAGCACGAACAGCATAATCCATCCGTATTCCATACAGCACCTCCTTGTATAATATTATCATATAACATAATACGCATTCTGTCATTCCCTATTTTTATAAGAAATGTCCATATAAAAAACGGGTTAGCAGCGCGGCTGCCTAATAGGACCGAGCTGCTAACCGTTTATTTCGACTTGCGGTATACGAGAACCGCGCCGGTAATGCCGCAGATGATATCGGGAAGAAATGCGGCCAGATACGGCGGTATCCGTCCGCCGTTGCCAAGGGCGTTCCCCAGCGTCATGATCGTGTAGTAAATAAAGATGACGACGACGCTGATGCCGAAGCCGATAGACGAGCTGCCGCGCTGCTTCTGCATGCCCAGGGGCGCGCCGACGATGGCGCACACCAGGCTGGCCAGGGGCAGGGCGAAGCGGTTGTACATTTCTACCTTCATCTTATTGGTATTGACGGCGTTTTCATCGAGAATCTGAATCTGTTCTCTCAGTTCGCGTATCGTCATTTCATCGGGGTCTTTCTGAGACGCGTTGATGCGGTCCGGCTTCTGCACGATAGGCAGGGCCTGATGATCGAAGGTCATCGTCCGTTCTACGCCGTCTCCGCCGGAAAGGTCGTAAATGATGCCGTCGTGCATGACCCATTTCGAGCCGTTCCAGTCGGCCCATTCGGCCTTTTCCACCCGTACGAGCGTATCGTTTTCAAATTCCTGCACCGTAAGGTCCGTCAGCATCTTCGTTTCCGAATTATACTGGCGGGCGTACATCAGGCTGGAAATGTTGGCGCCTTTGACGTTTTTGAGGACGATGTGGTCCTGCGTCGCCGGTGCGACGTTATGCTTGACTTCTTCGTTGATAATCGTGTTGTAGGCGTTGTTGGCCCGAGGCACGACGTATTCGTTGAAAATGGTCGTGCCGATGGAAATGAAAAAGGCAACGATGAAAATAGGCATAGCCAGGCGGGCGAAGTTCTGGCCTCCCGACCGCATGACGATGAGCTCGCTGGAGCTCGACAGGCGGCCAAAGGCCATCAGCGATCCCAGGAGGACCGACATGGGGAAGGTCACGACGATGATCGACGGCATAGCCAGCACTAAAATGCGGAAAGCCGCCCAAGCCGACGCGCCGTACGTATTGATCAGGTTGGCAATACGATACAGCGTCCCCGTGCCGATGAACACGGCCGTAAAAGCGCAGACGCCGAACAAAAACGGGCTGATAAATTCTTTTAATATATACTTATCTAATATTCGCATTCTGTCTCCCTGCCTGTTACATTCTGAAGTCGTCGCCTAAATAGAACTTCCTTGCCACCGGGTCGTTGGCAATCATTTCCGGATTGCCTTCCAAAAGAATGCGACCTTCGCTTAAAATATAGGCTTTATCTACGATGCTCAGCGTTTCTCTGACGTTATGGTCCGTAATGAGGACGCCCATGCCGCGATTTTTCAGGTGGCTGATAATCCCCTGAATATCGTTGACCGCCAAGGGGTCGATGCCGGCGAAGGGTTCGTCCAGCAAAATAAAGGCCGGGTCCATGACCAGGCACCGGGCGATTTCCACGCGGCGCCGTTCGCCGCCGGACAGCTGAATTCCCAAGCGCTTGCGCAGCTTGATGATAGAAAATTCCTCCATCAGCGCTTCCGCTTTCCGGCGCTGTTCCCGCTTGCTCAGTTTCGTCGTCTCCAGCATAGCCAGCAGGTTTTCTTCGACAGTGAGCTTGCGGAAAATCGACGCTTCCTGGGGCAGATAGCCGATGCCGTAGGCCGCCCGCTTATGAATGGGCAGACCCGTAATATCCTGATTACCGATGCAGATCGAGCCTTCGTCGGGATGCTCAATGCCGACAATCATGTAAAAGGTCGTCGTCTTGCCGGCGCCGTTCGGCCCCAGCAAGCCGACGATTTCCCCTTGGTTCACCTGAATGCTGACGCCGGCGACAGCGCGCTTTTCCTTATACATTTTTACCAAATTATGTGTTTGAATCAGCATACATTGCTCCTTGCGCCGCCGCTTATTCGCTGCCCGGTATGATGACGACGGTCGACCGGCTCATGGCCTGGGCGGAATTATCGGCCAAGCGGATCATGATGTTGTCGCCTGTCAGCGAATTGCCGTTCTGTACGGCATTGACGTCTCCCGTCAGATGGACGACGCCGTCGTTCTTGCCCGGCGTCTGGGTGTACACGGCTTTCGTCGCGTCGGCTACGAGATTGTCTGCCGGCGATTCGATATGGACGTCGCCCTGCCCTACGGCCTTGATTTCTTTAAACCAAGCGTCGATGCGGTCGGCCCACAGCCGGGAGCCCTGGGCTTCCAGATAGCCGTTGCCCGTTACGATACCGTAATCTTTATCCAAATAGTATTCGACCTTATCGCCGTTTACTTTCTTGTCCTGATAAATACCGCGCACGTCGCCTGTCGCAATGACGTAATTGCGGTTCGTCGAATGCAGCTTGTCTGCCGTCAAATGCATGTCCGGCTGCTGCACGACGACGTTCCCTTCCAAGTCGGCTTCTGCCGTCTTCAAGTTGTATACGGCCTTGTCGCCGTTCATCGTCGCCTTGTCGCGCACGATGACGACGTTGCCCGTCGCTGTCGCCACCTGGGTCTTGCCGTTGTATTCCAGCTTATCGGCCGTCACGGATACGGACGGATTGTCCGCGGCCCAAAGACCTGCAGCAGGGATGCTCATGAGTCCCAACAGGGCTAAAGCAAGCATTTTTTTCTGTAATTTCTTCATCATAGCTTATTCTCCCTTGGTTACCTGCGCATGGCCGGTCAGCGTTACCTTATCCATACTGGTAGTCGTTTCAAACGCATCGGCGCGGAGGCTCGTGTTGTCGTGACGGTTCATGACGACCTTGCCGCCCTTTACCATATGCGTATTCATATTATAATACACACTGCCTTCAGTCTGCAATGTATCATTCCGATTTGTCGCCGCACTGACCGGCGGTTTGATTTCAATCGTATGCTTCTTGCGGTCTACAACGCCATTCGGCGATGTAATCGTCATTTCCGTGCCGTCTTCTTCATCGACGAGCAGGGCTTTAGGATTTGTAAAATACATGATTTCCGTCTGGGGATCGATCATAATCTTATCGGCTGTCAGCTTCCAGACGAGCTTGCCGTTTTTATTTTCCACCAGCTCGGAGCCTTCGAATTCGACGAGGTTGTCCGTCTTCACCTCAGGCTGCGCCACGGGCTCTTCCATCAGCGAGTACAATAAGGCGGCAAAGGCGATGACACATGCCGCGCCGATAAGTTTTCCTTTATTCTGCTTGAGTTGTGTTATCGTCACTGCCGTCTGCCTCCGCTCCTTGGTGCAACGCTATAATTTCTTCCGGCGCCGTGCTCCAGCGGTGCTGGAACCACAGCCATTCCGTCGGGTGATCTTTGATAAACAGTTCCGTCAGCACGGCCATCTTCCGGGTCAGCCGGGCGATATCTTCGTCCTTATTCCCCGTATCTTCATAATACATGACCTCGCCGATGACGACGCGGTGACGGTGGTGTTCGTCGTGAATCGCAAAAATCGGCAGGATAGGCGATCGGAATTTACGGGCGAACTGCGCCGGTCCCCGCGGCGTCGACGACATCTTCCCCAAAAAGGGCTGGGGAACGCCGTAAAATCCGCCGTCCTGATCGGCCAAAAATCCCAATATTTTTTTGCGCTTCAAGGCCCGCGCGGCGATGATCATTTCATTCCCGCCGCGGGCAAATACTTCCAGTCCCATCATTTCGCGATTTTCATTGAGGAGCCGCGTCACCTGGTCGTTCGGCTGCTTTTTGACGATAGTCGTCGTCGGATAGCCGTACAGGGCCAGCGACGCGCCCATCCATTCCCAGTTGCCGATGTGGCCGGTCAGCACGATGACGCCTTTGTTTTCTTTCAGCGCCGCGTCCAGCCGTTCCGGATGCTCCAGCGTAACATACTGGGAAATATTATCTTTATTCAGCTTCGGCGTGTAGAGAATTTCCATCAGCGACTGGCCCAAATTCTGAAACAGGCCGTGCATGATCTGTTCCGCTGCGCCCCTATCGCATTCCATGCCGCGCATGATGTGGAAAATTCCGCGCTCGTACTGTTTTTTCAATCGCTTTCCTATAACCGGGCCTAAGGTTCGTCCCAAAGAAATAACGGCTGGATACGGAAGACAGCACAGCAACTTACCTAATCCCCGCGCAGCGTGATACTGCCAATCCTTAAACACAATACAGACGCTCCTTTCTACTATTGAATCACTGCTGCCATGCCGCTCATATAGCGGCTGAGGACACTGTCCCACTGGTGCTGCTGTTTTAAAATATATTCGACCCACTCGCGCAGCGCGCCGTGGCCGCCGGCATAGGCCGATACAAAGGAGGCCGCCTCGCGCACCTCCGCGCAGCCGTCGGCCGGCGAAGCGCCGCATCCGGCATTCGCCACGACGGCCAGGTCGTTCAAATCGTCGCCCATATAGGCGGCTTCCCCCATCGATATGCCCAGGTCCCGGCAAAGCTGGGAAAAGGCGGCCAGCTTGTCCGACGTATTCTGCATCACGTAGTCGATATGCAGATCCGCGGCCCGCCGCTCGACCATAGGAGAACGGCGTCCCGTAATAATGGCCGTTTTCAGACCTGCCGCCCGGGCCAGGGAAATCCCCATGCCGTCGCGGGCGGAAAAGCCCTTCATGGCGTCGCCGTCGGGGCCGTAGTAAATCGTACCGTCCGTCAGCACTCCGTCTACATCGAAGGCCAACAATTTTATGTCTCTCCAGCCGTCCATCAGACGACTCCCTGCCGCAGCAAGTCCGTCAGATGCACCATGCCGACGGCCTTGCCGTCGCCGTCGACGACGGGCAGTACCGTAATCGGACGGGGCTGGTTCTTTTCCATGATATGAAGGGCTTCGGCGGCCAGCTTATCGCTCGTAATCTGACGGGGGTTTTTAGTCATCATGGCGTCGACGGGCCACTGGAGGAAGTTAGATCCCGTTTCCAGGCCGCGGCGGACGTCGCCGTCCGTAACGAGGCCGACGAGGCGGCCTTCTTCGTCGACGACCGATACGGCGCCCAATCCCTTTTCCGTCATCATGAACAAAGCGTCCTGTACGATGCTGTCTTCGGAAATGACCGGATTGTCATTGCCCTTGTGCATGACGTTTTCAACGGTCATGAGCAGCTTGCGGCCGAGAGCTCCGCCGGGATGATAAATGGCGAACTGATTTTTCGTAAAGTGATGGCACGACAGGAGGACGATAGCCAGGGCGTCGCCGAGGGCTAAGGCCACGGTCGTGCTCGTCGTCGGCGCTAATCCCAGAGGGCAGGCTTCCTTTTCGACGGATGCGTCGAGGATGACGTCGGAATTTTTAGCCAGCGTCGAGTTGTGGTTGCCTACGACGGCGATGATTTTAGCGCCGATTCGTTTCAGCGACGGCAGGATATTCAAAATTTCTACGGTTTCGCCGCTGTTGGAAAAGGCCAGGACGACGTCGTCTCCCGTTACCATGCCCAAGTCGCCGTGAATGCCTTCGGCCGGGTGGAGGAAAATAGACGGCGTGCCCGTGCTCGACAGCGTCGCCGATACCTTGCGGGCGATATGGCCCGATTTTCCCATGCCGGTTACAATGGTGCGGCCTTTCGATTCCATGATCATATGCACGGCATTGACGAAGTTTTGATCCAGCGTAGGAATGAGATTTTCAATGCCTTTTGCTTCTTGCTGGAGTACGTCTCTTGCTTCTGCTAATATATCCATCGTAATGTCACCTCTGTATATTATTTCGCCGTACTGACGCTTCTGCGGGTAATGTCGTTGATGGCGATCATATCGCGCAGCACGCCTTCTACTTGCGACAAGTATAACATATTCGGGCCGTCGCATAAAGCTTCGGCAGGATTATCGTGCACTTCCATGAATACGCCGTCGATGCCCGAACCGGCCGCCGCTCTGGCCAGGTTGCCGATGTACTGGCGAAGGCCTGCCGATTTCGTGCCGGCGCCGCCGGGCAGCTGGACGCTGTGCGTCGCGTCGAACACGACGGGATAGCCGAAGCTGCGCATAATGGGGAAACTGCGCATGTCGACGACGAGGTTATGGTATCCCAGGCAGAATCCCCGTTCTGTCAGCATGATATTTTCATTGCCCATATAGGTGATCTTGTCGACGACGTTTTTCATGTCTTCCGGGGCCATGAACTGGCCTTTTTTTACGTTGACGCACTTGCCCGTCTTCGCCGCCGCTTCCAGAAGGTCCGTCTGCCGGCAGAGGAAAGCGGGAATCTGCAGGATATCCAGCACCTCTGCCGCTGGCTCTACCTGCTCGATGGAGTGGACGTCGCTGACGACAGGCACGCCTAATTCTTCTTTAATATACTTCAAGGTGCGCAGCCCTTCCGTCAGTCCCGGGCCGCGGAAGGACGTGTAGGACGAGCGGTTCGCCTTATCAAAGGAGGCCTTGAAGATATACGTGACCCCCAGGGATTCGCAGATCCGCTTCATTTCCCGGCCGATATTCAGCACCCGTTCTGTTTCTTCCAGCACGCAGGGGCCGGCCATGACGAAGAGCTTTCCGTCTCCGCCGACAGTCTGATTTCCTACGGCTACGCGTTTTACTTGTTCCATCATATGCGTTATTCTCCCTTTTGCGCGAAGTATGCGCGGATATGTTCTAAATCTTCCGGCGTATCGATGCCGATAAACGTATGATTTGTCTTGATTACCTTTATCTTATATCCATTTTCCAGAACCCGCAACTGTTCCAGCGATTCCACTTTTTCCGCCGGCGTCTGTTCCATAGCGGCGTACTGCAGCAGGAAATCGCGGCGGTAGGCGTAAATGCCGATGTGCTTATACGGGCGTATCGTATCGTCAAAAGCGTTGCGCGGATAGGGAATCAGGGATCTGGAAAAGTACATGGCTTCGTCTTTCTGATTCATGACGACCTTGACGGCGCTCGGCTCATTGTACTCTTCCTCTGCCAGCGGCGAGGCGACCGTAGCCATGGACAGGGACGGGTCTTCTTCAAAGACGGCGCACAAGGCGTCGATGACGTCGGGCGCAATGAGAGGCTCGTCGCCCTGGACGTTGACGATGACATCGGCGTCAGGGAAATGAGCTACCGCCTCGGCCAGGCGGTCCGTGCCGTTGGCATGGTCTTCCCGAGTCATGACGGCATGGCCGCCGAAGGAGACGACCGTGTCGTACACTTTCGGATTATCGACGGCGACGACGACTTGTTCCAGCTTCGCCGCCTTCGCCGCTTGTTCATATACGCGCTGCACCATAGGCTTGCCGGCAATATCGGCCAGCGGCTTGCCCGGCAGGCGCGTCGAGGCGTAGCGGGATGGGATGATGCATACAAATTTCATAACCTAACCTCCTATTACGTGGCGTAATACCTTATCTATCTGTTCTCCGCCCCTGGTAATCTCCAGCGAAATGCCCAGGACGTACAGGGGCAGATCGTATTGTCTGATCCATTCCGGATTGAGCTTTACGGCGTCCTTTTCCGTCGTAATCAGCACGGCGCCTGCGGCGTCTGCCGCCTTTTTCATCGCCGCCATGTCATCGGTTCCATAGTGATGGTGGTCATCGTAACGCAGAGCCTGAACGACGTCATATCCAAAGGAGCGAATCGTCTGCTCAAAGGACGCCGGGTTTCCCAAGGCCGATACGGCGACGGCCTTCGTTCCCTTAGGAAGAGCCTGGCAGTTTTCCCGCCCCTTCATGCCGTTCCAGTCGCCGAAGGATATGCACCACTTAGCCCGATGGACCGATTCTGCAATGGGCGCGTCGGGATTATAGGCCTGTAACGTGCTGTACACGGCGTCAATGGCTTCCCGCGACGCCTGGTCGCATTTCGTAATGAGAAACAGGCCGGCCCGATTCAGGTGCTCCATGGGCTCGCGCAGAATCCCCCGCGGCAATACCTTGCCGTTGCCGAAGGGATTGGTCGCGTCGACGAGGACGATATCCAAGTCCCGATGCAGCTGCCAGTGCTGAAAACCGTCGTCCAGCAGCAAGACCTGCGAGCCGAACTGTTCGATAGCCATTTGTCCGCTCCGTCGGCGTTCCCGTCCGATGACGACGGGAATCCCCGGCAGGCTGCGGGCCATGAGGCACGCTTCGTCGCCGCCTTCCGCCGCCGACAGCAGCACCTGCCGTCCGTCGGACATGACCGCCCCGTCGTGTTCCTTCTGAGAGCGGTATCCCCGGTTGAGCAGGGCTACGCGGTATCCTTCCCGCTGCAGCCGCTGCGCCAGCATACAGGCAGCCGGCGTCTTTCCCGTCCCGCCGACGGTAATGTTGCCGAGGCTGATGACGACGGCGTCCAGCCGTGCCTGCCGTTCCGGATGGTCCGCATAGGAACGGTATTTTTTCTCGACGCCCTTCCGATACAGGACGGAGGCACGCTCCAGCGCGCCCAGCACCAGCCCGTCCCAGAAATGGGAGGACGAGCCGTTCATCAAATCGAGAAAGTACGCGGCAAGTTTCGTGCGCAATGCCATATGCTCATCTCCGATGCTTACTTCTTGTCTACTTCATAATGTCCGTATACTTCGTCCAGCAGCCGCTGCAGCTCGTCGAGGTTCTTCTTGGTCGCCCCTTGATTTTCTTCGACGATTTCCAGGCAGTGGCGCTTCATTTCTTCCGCCTTTTCAGGGTGAATCAGTATATCCAGACAGGTATCGATAAATTCTTCTTCATTCCGCACCATGACGCAGGCGCCGCGGCTGCTGAGAAGATCGAAAATTTCTACGAAATTAAACATGTTCGGCCCAACGACAATCGGCTTGCCGTGCGCCGCCGGCTCCAGGATATTATGGCCGCCGATATGGGCCAGGCTGCCGCCGACGAAGATCAAATCGCCCAGGCTGTACACCCGGCCCAGCTCGCCGATCGTATCGAGGAGGACGCCGTCGTACGGGCCGGCAATTTGCTTTCCCGCTACCATGTCGCTGCGCTTGACCATCGTCACGCCGTGCTTGACGCCTTCATCGTAAATGAGGTCGGCCTGATGAATGTAGCGCGGCGCTATGATGAGCTTCGCTCCGGGAAAATGGTTCCGTATATTGCAGAACGCCTTGTATACCGACACGTTTTCCCCCTTATGGGTGCTGCCGGCAATCATGATGGGATAGGTATTTTCGTCGAATCCCAGCTCCTTGAGGTAGCGCTTCTTTTCTTCATCCGTCACGATGCCGTAGGTCTGGTCGTACTTCGTATTGCCCGTGACGATGACCTTATTGGGGTCGGCGCCAATGTCGATGATATATTGGGCATCGATGCGGCTCTGCATGCAGAACACGTAAATCGTCGACAAGACGCGGCGCGTAAAGAAGGTAATCATGCGGTACCGGCTGGAGCTGCGGCGGCTGATGCGCCCGTTCATCATCATGACGGGAATATTCTTGCGGGCCGCGATGCGCAGGAAGTTCGGCCAGATTTCCGTCTCGACAAGGACGATGGCCCGCGGCTTGACGATGGTCAAAATGCGGTCCGTCAGGTACGGCAGGTCCAGAGGGAAATATAAAATCCCGTCGGCGCCCTTGATAATCTGATGGGCCATGCGGAATCCCGTCGCCGTGACGACGGACACGATGATGACCTCGTTCGGATGGGTCTTGCGCATTTCCCGCACGATAGGGCTGGCCGCTACGATTTCTCCGACCGACGCGGCGTGCACCCAGATGGCGTGGCGGTTCGATATTTTTTCTTTTAAATCATCCGGCAGAAACCCGATGCTCTGTTTGATGCGCTGATAAAAGCCTTCTTCGCGAATCAGGCGGTAAATGAGCATGGGAATCAGCGTCGCCCAATACACCAGCAGCAGTACGTTGTACAGCCAATACATGGATTGGGCTCTCATATTTGTCTTCATGAATCTTATCCTTCTGCGTTATCTTTAAACTGCACGGCATACAAGTTCGCATACAAGCCCTTTTTAGCCAGCAGCTCTTCATGGGTTCCTTCTTCGGCAATATGGCCGTGGTCGATGACGACGATATGGTCGGCGTCGCGCACCGTGCTCAGGCGATGGGCGATGACGACGGCCGTCCGGCCTTCCATTAGGCGGTCCAGAGCGGCCTGCACGATCTTTTCGCTTTCCGTATCGAGGGCCGACGTCGCTTCGTCGAGGATGAGAATCCGCGGATTCTTCAAGATAGCCCGGGCGATGGCGATGCGCTGGCGCTGGCCGCCGGACAAGGCGCTGCCCCGGTCGCCGACGATGGATTCATAGCCGTGAGGCAGGCTCATGATGAAGTCATGGGCGTTGGCCGCCTTGGCAGCCGCTACGATTTCGTCGTCGCTGGCGTCCAGCCGGCCGTAGAGGATATTTTCCCGGACCGTCGCGTTGAACAGCATTGTCTCCTGCGGCACCAAGCCGATTTGCTGGCGCAGTGAGGAAAAGGTCACGTCGCGGACGTCGACGCCGTCGATGGTCAGGCGGCCGCTCGTCACGTCATAGAAACGAGGCAGCAAGTTGGCCACCGTCGATTTCCCGGCGCCGCTGGGCCCGACGAGGGCTACTATTTGGCCGGGCTTGACGGACAGGTTGAAATCCGTAAGGGCCGGATGCTCCGCGTCATAGGCAAAGGAAATGTGTTCGAATTCGATGTGGCCCTGTACGGGCGGCAATTCGACGGCGCCTTCCTTTTCCTTGACGTCCGGTTCCGTGTCGAGGGTCTCGAATACCCGGTCGGCAGCGGCCAGGGACCGCTGGATATCGCCGTATATTTCGCTGATGCGCCGCACGGGATTGGCCAGGTTGATGGCGTAAATCAGGAAGGCGATGAGCTCGCCGGCCGTCATATCGCCGTCGATGACGCTCATGCCGCCGTACCAGATGATCCCCGTAATGGCGATGGCTGCAAAAAACTGAATGAACGGCGTCAGCATAGCCGTCAGCCGCGTCGTCTTCATAAGGGCCCAGAAATTGTTGTCGTTCTGCTTGACGAACCGCTTGATTTCAAAGGCCTCGCGGTTAAAGGAACGGATAATGCGGATACCGGAAATGGCCTCTTCCAAAAGGGCCGTAATATCGGCCATCTTGCCCTGCACTTCGTGGCCGGCCCGGCGCAATCGCTTGCCGAATACGTTGATTGTCACGACGACGAGGGGCACGATGACCAGGGTCAGCAGGGTCAGCTTCCAGTTCAGCACCAGCATCGAAACGAGGGAGCCGATGAGGATGACCGATTCCTGGACGAAGGATATCAGGTTGCCGGCAATGGCCGTCTGCAGCGCCGTGACATCGTTCGTCAGGTTGCTCATGATATTCCCGGTCTTGCGGCGGTCAAAATACGACAGCGATAAAATCTGCAGATGACGGTACAGCTTCTCCCGTATGTCGTTTACGATTCGCTGCCCGACGAAGCTCATGAGGTAGCGTTCGCCGAAATAGAAAAAGCCGCGCAGGAGGAACAATACCAAAATACTGATGACGATGAGGTTGAGCGTATAAATATCCTTATTCGCCAATACCTTATCGATAACGTCTTTAATCAGCCACGGCACGACGACGTTGCTCGCGCCGGAAAAGGCCATACAAATAACGGCTACGACGAGGCGTTTTTTATACGGCGTAATAAACCTCAACAAACGTTTATAGCTTTGCCAGCTGTTATATTGCTTCATTCGGATGGTTCTCCTTAGCAAAATGTAATATCGTCCGGGCGATGCGGCGTACGGAGCCGGCTTCGCCCATGGTGCGGCCTACGTCGGCCATGGCGTCCCGCAGCTGTTCCCAGCGCCCGGCATCGTGCAATAACGGCGCGACGACACTGGCGATGCCCTCAGGCGTCACGTCGTCCTGCCACAGCTCCGGCATGATGCGCCGCCCCATGATGATATTGGGAAGGCCGATATTTTCTATGTGAACTAATACTTTCGACAGCCAGTACGTAAGGGGCGCCACGCGGTACACCAAAAGGGTAGGCACCTTCATGAGGGCCGTTTCCAGCGTCGCCGTCCCCGAGGCGGCAATAGCCGCCGTGCTGACCTGCATCATATCGTATACATGGGTATTCTCACCGATCGTGACGGGAACATCATGCTCCCCTATGATTGCTTCCAGCACCGACGTATCGATCGTCGAAGCCCGCGGCAAAAGGCACTGCACATCGGGCACCGTTTCCTGTATCTTCCGTACGCCTTCCAGCATGACCGGCAGCAATCCCCGCACTTCCTGCATCCGGCTGCCCGGCATGAGCAGTATCGTCTTCTTGCTGGCATCCAGGCCGAAAAAGGCCTCCGCTTCGCCGCGGCTCATAGACGGATGGACCGAGTCGAGAAGGGGATGGCCCGCATAGACGACGTTCGTCCCCATGGCCTTATACATGTCCGCCTCAAAGGGAAACAGGGAAATAGCCAAATCGGAATACTTGGCAATCGTATGACCCCGGCTCTTGTGCCAGGCCCAGATCGTCGGCAAGATGTAATAGACGACGGTAATGCCGGCAGCCTTGGCCTTCTTGATGAGCTGCATATTAAAGCCGGGATAATCGATGCAGACCAGCAAATCCGGTTTTTCTTCCTTCATCTTCCGGATGAGAAAATCACGGAGACGGAAGAAAAAGGGAATCTTGCGCAGAATTTCGCCTACGCCGATAAATCCCAGATTTTTAATATCATATATGATGTTTACGCCGGCCTCTTCCATACGGGCTCCGCCCATGCCCAGCAATTCTACGCTGGGGTCCAGTTCCCGCAGGGCTTTCGCTAAGTTGGCGCCGTGCATATCGCCGGACGCTTCGCCGGCGGAAAACATGATTTTCATGAAAACTCCTCTGTCAGAACGTCTTATCTACGGCGCAGATGCACAAATCGTGGGCATTGGCCAGCTTCAAGACCTCTTCCTGTTCCACAAACAAGGTCCGCTCCGCTTCCATCGCCAGGACGGTGCAGCCGCTGTCCAGCATGGATTGAATGGTCTGCTTGCCTACGGCCGGCACGTCGAACCGCACGTCCTGATTCGGCTTGGCGACCTTTACGACGACCGATTTTCCCCGTCCCAGCTCGCCGCCGCGGCGGATGCAGGCGTCCGTGCCTTCAATGGCTTCGACAGCCATGACAGCCTTGTTTTTTACGACGACGGTCTGGCCGATATCCATGCCGCCCATGGCTTTCGCCGTGACGAAGCCAAAGCGGATATCGTCCTCTTCTTCCGGAGTGGGCCGGCGCTTCGTCAGCACGCCCGTCGGCGGCATGAGCGGCTTGAGGTACAGCGTCTGGTCGACGACTTCAATGCCGTCTTTTTCGATTTCTTCGACAATCGCCAGCATAATCGTATCATCCTTGCGGTTGCGGAGCTTTGCCAGCAGCTTAATAGCCCGCAAGTCAGGGAATTTCAGCCCCTTGAACAGGATTTCCTTCGTAACCTTGCCGATCATCGTGACCTTGGTCACGCCTTCCTTTTTCATGGTCTTAATGACCTTATCCAGCTTGGCCACGTTGATGGCGTAGTAAGCGTCGGCTTCTTGCTCCAACTCCGGCGCTACGCCGTCGACGACGGCGATGACTACAACTTCATGGCCCAGCATCTTGGCGGCGCGCATAAATTCTACAGGCAGCTGGCCTACGCCAGCGAACAATCCGACTTTTTCCATTGCGTATCACCCTTACAAATGAATAAAATATCCATTTTTATATTATACAAAGAAATGCGCCGTATGTCAGTAATACAGCACATATTACAAGAAAAAAAGGAGGCGAGAACGCATCTCCCTCCTTTTTCGTATCCGTCAGTCTTTCGTGCCCCGGCAAATGCCCCGATCAGCATTGCGGAGGAACCGGAGAAAATGTTCAACTTCTTCCGAGCTGTCCAGCTCCTGTTCCATTTCGGCAATCGCCTGGCCTAAGTTCAAGCCGGAACGGTAGAGCAGGCGGAAGGCCTTTTTCAGCTCGCGCCGCACGTTTTCAGGAATCCCCGCGCGCGACAGGCCTACGCTGTTCAGGCCGATGCAGCGCGCCGGCTGGCCGTCGGCGATGACGAAGGGCGGGATATCCTGCACGACTTTGGCTAAGCCGCCGATCATGCTGTTTCTGCCGATCTTGACGAACTGATGCACGCCGGCGATGCCGCCGATAACGACGCGGTCTTCTACGACGACGTGGCCGGCCAGGCCGGCGCAGTTGCTCATGATGACGTTATTGCCGATAATGCAGTTATGGGCGACATGGGTGCACGCCTGGAACAGGCAGTCGTTGCCGATCCGCGTTTCCTCTTCTTCGCCCGTAGCGCGGCTGACCGTTACGAATTCGCGGAATACGGAGCGGTCGCCGATGATGACATAGCTTTTTTCGCCTTTAAATTTCAAATCCTGCGGTTCCGAGCCGATGGACGCGCTGGGGAAGAACCGGCAGTTCTTGCCGATTCTCGTCCAACCGTCGATCGTAACATGAGCCATAATTTCCGTGCCGTCGCCGATGACGACGTTCGGGCCAATCACGGCATAAGGGCCAATTTTTACGCCGGCGCCGATCTGCGCCGCCGGATCTATAACAGCCGTTGGATGTATTATGCTTTGCCGCATAGTTTCTTTTTCCTCGGTCATTCAAGTCACTCCTCGCGTTCCTGCCGCCGCCACAGCAGGAGCTTGTTTAAATTAATCCCTCTCTACGGTATATAGTCGTATGTCAAAAAGAAAAATATGCCCTCTTTTTCACTTTAAAAACAGCACATTTTATTTACCTATCTCCCATTTTCGCCGTTTTTCTCTTACATCCGACGAAAATGCAATAAAATTATTTCTTGCTGTTCTGACCCGGCATGAGAGCGAATAAGTATTCGCCTTCGGCGCAAAGGGTGTCGCCTACGTGGCACTGCGCTTTTACCTTGCCCATGCGGCCTTTGATCTTTTCAATATCGGCGCGCATGATGACCTGATCGCCCGGATGGACGGGGTGACGGAAGCGCAGCTTGTCGATGCCCGTAAAATACGGAATCAGGCCGCGGTTTTCTTCCGGATAGAGCAGCGTGACGCCGCCGACCTGGGCCATGGCTTCCGCCAGCAGCACGCCCGGCATAACCGGCTGGCCCGGGAAGTGGCCCTGGAAAAACAGTTCGTTGAACGTCGCGTTCTTAATGCCGATAGCGTATTTCATCGGTTCCAGCTCAATGATGCGGTCTACGAGCAGCATAGGATAGCGATGAGGCAAAATTTCCATAATATCCGTTACTTCCAAAATCATATGAATTCCTCCTTAATCTAATTCTTCCGCAATTTTATTCGTCAGAAGACTGTTCAATTTATGGCTTGATTTTACGGCAATGATATGCCCCTTCAGGGGACGCCCGATCATTGCCATGTCTCCGATGATATCCAGCACCTTATGGCGTACCAGCTCGTCGTCGACGCGAGGTACCGACAGGCATTCCTCCTTGTCGTATACGACGACGTTTTCCAGGGTGCCGCCCTTGCCTAATCCCAGCTTCTTCATCATTTCCAGCTCTTCCGTAAAGGCGATGGTGCGGGCGTAGGCGATTTCCTTCACATAGGACTCCTTGGTGATTTCCGCGTCGAAAAACTGCACGCCCAGCAGCGGATGGGGGTTGATGGACGTAAAGGTGATGCGGAAGCCGTCGTACGGCACGATGGCGATGAACTTATCGTCTTCCTGCACGAGATGCTGCCGGCGCACGACCAATTCCCGCCGCGGCTCGTCCAGCTCCTTCACGCCGGCCTGTTCGATAAGTTCGACGAAATTCAGGCTGCTGCCGTCCGCTACGGGCGGCTCTGCCGAATCCATTTCTATGATGCAGTTATCTATTTGCAATCCGTTCAACGCCGACAATACATGCTCTACCGTAAACACCTTCGCTTCGCCGTCTTCCAGCGTCGTCGCCCGCATCGTATTGGTCACATTGGACAAATGGGCCTTTACGGACGGACGGCCCGGCAAGTCGGTACGGATGAATACAATGCCTGTATTAGCCGGAGCAGGGCACAGCACCATGTGGACTTCCTCGGCCGCGTGCAGGCCGATACCGCTGTACGATACGGACTTCGCCAAGGTAGTTTGCGCCACATTAGACATAAATATGCCCTCCTTTCTCTTGTTAGAAATAACATAGTTTCCCATACTAAATTATTATACATTATTTACAGGGGACTTGCCAATACTCGCAGCCGCAGAAATCGCGCCGATCCGCCCTCGCTGCCCCACATTTCTGCCTCCGTATTGCCTCGTCCGGCCCGACTTATGGTATAATAAGGAATCATGGAGGTATTATGAAGAAAAAATTACTGCTCGTCTTTTTGCTGGCCTTCGCCGCCTGCAGCTCCTGGAATCTGATTGCCGACTTCATTTCCGGCCCGGATACGGGAGGCCGCACGGAACGTTCCGCGCCGGCATCGTTTATATCGTCCTGGCTGACGCCGCTGAAACCGCTGGAAGAAAAGGCTTACGTCTATCTCCACTTTGAAGAGGCCATGGATGCCAAGATGGCCCGTATTCCCATGTACGTGTCCATCAACATCGTACCGCAGTCCCTGCGCCAGGCCGTCATCGCCACGGAGGACCGGCGGTTTTACAGCCACGGGGCCATCGACCCTATCGGCATCATCCGCGCCGCCGCAGTCAACCTCTATTCCGGCGAAACCGTAGAAGGCGGCAGCACCATCAGCCAGCAGGTCGTCAAAAACGTATTCCTGTCCCACGAACGAACGCTGAGCCGCAAGGTGCAGGAAGTCATACTGGCCTTTCTGCTGGAGCACTACTACAGCAAGGACGACATATTGGAAATTTATCTGAATACGGCTTATTTTGGCGCCAACGCCACGGGCCTCTACGAAGCGTGCCGTACCTATTACGGCATCGGCCCCGACGAGCTGCGCCTGTCCCAGTCGTCTATGCTGGCCGGACTGCTGCAGGCTCCGACCTATTATAATCCCCTGGAACACTACGACGCCGCCCGCAAGCGGCAGCAAGTCGTCCTGGCTCTCATGGCCGAGCAAGGCTATATCTCTGCCAGCCAGGCCACGCAGGCCTATCGCGACGACCTGGGACTCAGCGGAGACGGCAGCGAAACAAATTAATCCAACATCAAAAGAGCCTGGCGCATCGGCGCCGGGCTCTTTTACGTTCCCGCAGGACGGTCAGTCTTCTTTTTTATTGGTCAAATAATAGGAAATGCGGCTCAGGCCGATGGACAGGTCTTCGCGGAATACGAAGATATTGTCCGGCACGGTGAGGCGCAGGGGCGCGAAGGAAAAAATCCCCTGAATGCCCGCTTCCACCATTTGATCCGCCACCTGCTGCGCGACGGCGGCAGGCGTCGTAATGATGCCGATTTGAATGCCTTCCTTCCGGATGACGTCCTTCATGTCGGCAATAGGCGTGACGACGACGCCGCCGACGTTCTGTCCGATAATCCGGTGGTCGACGTCAAACAGGCCGGCCGTACGGAATCCCAGGCGTCCGAAGGTCTTATAGTTAGCCAAGGCCCAGCCCAGATGGCCGATGCCGGCAATGCCGATTTTCCAATGCTGCTGCAGCCCGATGATTTCCACGATCTGCTGACACAGCTCGCTGACGTAATACCCTACGCCTTTCTTTCCAAACGCGCCGAAACACGTCAAATCCTTGCGGATCTGTTCCGGCGTAATGCCCAGCCGTTCACCTAATTTCTCGGACGATATAATATCAATCCCTGCATCTTGCAATAACAATAAATCTCTGTAATACAAGGGCAATCTTTCGATGACGGCATCTGATATAGCCTTTTTTTGTCTCATAGAAAAATCCTCCCAAAATTCAATCTATTCTTTTCAGCTATAACACGCCATTATAATTCTTTATAACACCCATACGAATATTATATATCATTGTGAATTATTTCGCAAACTTTTTTTCTTATTTTTTTGAATATCAATGAACATATTAGAAAATATGCCGCATAGCAGCCAAAAAGTAAGTGAAATTTGGGTACTAAATAAATCATAATCTCCTAACCCGCATACGGCCTGCGATATGACGGCGGCGCTCATCGTCATGGCCGCGGCCCGGTCGAAATGGGACAAACCGCCGCGCCGCAAAACCTTCAGTCCGTACCACCCGCAGCCCAGGAAAAACCACAGGAAGAAGAAAAATCCTGCCAGCCCCGTCTCCGCCGCAATGTTGAAAAACATATTGTGAGCGTGATAAATCGTAATGCCGGCCTGCTGAATAAACTCGTTGTACACGGGATACATATACTTAAAAGCTCCCCAGCCGATGCCCAAGACGGGATGGTCTCCCAGCATTTCCAGCGCGCCGTTCCACATGTCCAGGCGCATGGATACAGACGTATCGGCTTCGCTGTACGAAAAAATCGACATAAGCCGGTTCGTTACGCCGCCGCGGTAAAACAGCAGCACCGGCGGCACGAGGAGAAACAACGACCACAGCCGCTTGTCCCAGACAAAGCCGAAGAACAGCACCAGCGCCGCCGCGCTGAGCCATGCGCCGCGGGAATACGTCAGGATCAGGCACAGGGACAAGGCGGCAAATAAGCCGACGTACAGCCAGCGGTGCGACCGATGGCCGGTGCAGATAGTCATCGAAGCCGCAGCCCCCATGACCATGAGGAGAAATGCCGACAGCAAGTTGGGATTGTACAGCGTCGAATACATGCGGCGCTGCAGGAGGGGAAAGGCCGAGTTATCGACCCACGCCGCCTCTCCCAGCGTCAGCATGTGGGCATACTGGTATAAGCCGTACAGGCAGACCACGGCGGCGCTGACGAACAGCCCCGTCAGCAGCAGATGGCGCTCGGCCTGGCCGCGTACGAAGAAGATGACCAGCATATACAACAAGGCGTATTGCACGATGGTAAAACAATAAAAGGCAAATCCCATCAGCCCGTGAGGCGAGCCGACGAGGGACAGCAGGGCCGCAAAGCAAAAGCCTGCCGCCGGCACGAGCAGGGGAATGGACGGTGCCGGGCCGAATCCGTATTTCCAGCCGCAGCAGGCGGCAAAGACGACGGCCAGGGCCAGGCATATCTCCATGGCGATGAGATTGACCGGCATAAAAAAGACAGTCCCCAGAAGGGCATACACCACGCGGAGGCGTGCCCGTTCTGCGGGACTGCTCATCTTATATTGATTCATCACGGGGTTCATGATATCGCTCCTTTGCCTTGTATTATACTAAAAATAACACAAGGGGTCTAGAGCGCTCCGGCCTGGGCCGGACAAAATCCTCCCTTATTCCTGCCGGTAATGCTTCCGCAAATACCGCCGCACGTCGCCCTGGATATACAGGGAACCGACGATGCACAGGACCTCTCCGTCCTTCACGGAGGCAAAGGCCTTGTCCAACCCGGCGTCCAAAGAGTCCGCCCAGTCGGCGCGGCACGGCAGCAGGGCCGCCATCTGCCGCGGATCCGCCGTCCGCGGCGTCGGAGCCGGCGCGCAGACGACGTAATCGTCTTCATGGAACAATTCCTGCACCATGTGGGTGTAGTCCTTATCGGCCAGTACGGAGAAGAGAAATACTCTCTTCCGCGTGCCGAAGACGTCGTCGTAGGTCTTGCAGAACGTATCTATGCCGGCCGGGTTGTGGGCTCCGTCGATGACGACGTCCACGCCGCCGCAGCGCAGCACCTGAAACCGTCCCGGCCATTGTACCTGCGACAGGCCTTGTTCCAAAGCCGTGCGGGTCAGCCGCTTTTCACGGCTGGCAATGAGCAGCAGGGCCATGACGGCGGCGGCGCAGTTAACGCGCTGGTGCTTGCCCACGAGGGGAATCGTCGCCGTAATATCGCGGCCGTACCGCTCTCTCACCGTCACCATCTGCCCGACGGACGGATCGGCCGGCCCGGCGTTGCCTACGACGTCGAAGCTGCGGTCCAAAGCGTAGAGGCGGCTCTTCATTTCATAAGCCTTGCGGGCGATGACCGACAAGGCCGGTTCTTCCGCCGTCGTCACGACGGGCACGCCTTCCTTGATGATGCCGGCCTTCTGGACGGCGATTTCTTCTATCGTATTGCCGCAGTACTTCATGTGGTCCATCGCCACGTTGGTGATGACCGATACTTCCGGCACGACGACATTCGTCGAATCGAGAAGGCCGCCTAAGCCCACTTCGACGACGGCGTATTCCACGCCGACCTTGGCAAAGTGCCAGAAGGCCGCCGCCGTAATCATTTCAAATTCCGTCGGCCGTTCCACGCCGTCGGCTACCATAGCTTCCACGGCCTGGGACACGACGTCTACGGCTTCGGCGAAGGCCTCCCGGCTGATGTCTTCCCCGTCGACGTGGATTCGCTCCGTATAGTCTTCCAGATGGGGCGACGTGTACCGGCCCGTCCGGATGCCGGCACAGCACAGGGCGCTGGCGATCATAGCCGTAACGGAACCCTTGCCATTCGTCCCCGTCACATGGACGGTCTTATATTTCATCTGGGGATTGTCCAGGCGCTTCAGGAGTTCCCGAATGCGCCCGAGCCCCATTTGGATGCCGAATTGGCTGGCATGTTCCAAATAATATATCGCTTCTTCGTAGGTCATACTATGCCTTCTTTTAGAGTTTTGCCAAATCTTCCAGACGCTTCGTAAGGGCGGCCATCTTTTCCGTGTAATCGGCTAACTTGGCCTTTTCCTTTTCTACGACGTCTGCCGGCGCCTTGGCTAAGAAGCCCTGGTTGGACAGCTTCTTGTTGAGGCGTTCGATTTCTTTGGCCATTTTTTCCTGTTCCTTGTGGACGCGGGCCGTTTCTTTTTCGACGTCGATCAAATCCTTGAGCTGGAGATATACTTCAATGCCCGGCACGACCGTCACGACGGCGTTTTCCGGCTTCGCTTCGCCCGGAGCCAGCAAGGTTACGTGGTCGGCGAAGGCCAGCGTATGGAAGTACGTTTCGTAGGTCTTCAAGGTCTTGGCCATATCGTCCGTCGCAGGAGCCATGATGACCGGAGCCTTCTTGCCCATGGGCACGTTCGATTCGGCGCGCATGTTGCGGATGCCCTTGATCGCTTCCATGAGCGTATTCATCGTCGCGGCGTCGGCAGCGAAATCCCACTGGGACTGAGCCTGCGGCCACGGCGCTACGATGAGGCTTTCCCCTTCGTGCGGCAGGTGCTGCCACAGGTGCTCCGTAACAAAAGGCATGAAGGGATGGAGCATTTCCAGCGTGTGCGTCAGGACGTATACGAGGACGTACTGTACGGTCCGCTTGCTCCGTTCGTCGTCGGACTTGTACAGGCGCTGCTTCGCCAGCTCGATGTACCAGTCGCAGTAGGAGTTCCAAATGAAGTTGTATACGGCGTCGGCAGCGTCGCCCAATTCGAAGTTGTCGAAATCAGCCGTCACCTTGCGGACCGTGTCGTTGAAGGAGGTCAAAATCCAGCGGTCGGCCAGGGTCAAGTCCGATTCTTCGGGCACGAAGGTTTCGTCGTAATCCGTCAAGTTCATGATGACGAATTTGGAAGCATTCCAAATCTTATTGGCAAAGTTGCGGTTCGCTTCGACCCGTTCCATGTAGAACCGCATGTCGTTGCCCGGCGTATTGCCCGTCACGAGGGTAAAGCGCAGGGCGTCGGCGCCGTACTCTTCGCATACACCCAAGGGATCGATGCCGTTGCCCAGGGACTTGCTCATCTTGCGGCCCTGGCTGTCGCGGACGAGGCCGTGGATGAATACGTGGCGGAACGGGACGTCCTTCATGAATTCGCACGTCGTAAACATCATGCGGGCTACCCAGAAGAAGATGATGTCGTAGCCCGTGACGAGGACGCTCGTCGGGAAGAACTGCTTAATGTCTTCCGTCGTGTCGGGCCAGCCCATCGTCGAGAAGGGCCACAGGGCCGAGCTGAACCACGTATCGAGGACGTCCGGGTCCTGATGGATATGCTTGCTGTGGCAGTGCGGGCATTCCGTCAAATCAGTGCGGCTGACCGACGTTTCGCCGCAGTCGTCGCAGTACCAGGCCGGAATCTGATGGCCCCACCAGAGCTGGCGGGAAATGCACCAGTCGTGGACGTCTTCCAGCCAGTGATTATAGGTCTTGACGAAGCGGTCCGGCACAAACTGCGTTTCCTTATCGGCAACGGCTTTCAAGGCAGCCGTCGTGAGAGGCTTCATCTTGACGAACCACTGCTTCGTCGAGAACGGTTCGACCGTCGTCTTGCAGCGCGAGCAGTGGCCGACGGCGTGATTCAATTCTTCGACGTGATCCAGCAGGCCCAGTTCTTCCAAATCGGCGACGACGGCCTTGCGGCAGTCTTCGCGGGTCATGCCTTCGTACTTCGCGCCGGCTTCGGCATTCATCGTGCCGTCGAGGTTCATGATCATAATGGATTCCAGGTTGTGGCGCTGGCCCATTTCAAAGTCGTTCGGGTCGTGGGCCGGCGTAATTTTTACGGCGCCAGTACCGAATCCAATGTCGACGTAGTCGTCGGCAATGACTTCGACTTCGCGGTTTACGAGAGGGATGACGACCTTCTTGCCAATAAACCGCTTCATCCGTTCGTCTTCAGGGTTTACGGCGACGGCCGTATCGCCCATGATCGTTTCAGGACGGGTCGTGGCAATCATGATGTAGTCGTCTTCGCCGACGACGGGGTATTTGACATACCACAAGTGGCCCTGTACGTCCGAATGGTCGACTTCGATGTCGCTCAAGGCCGTATGACACTGGGGGCACCAGTTCGTAATGCGCTGGCCCTGATAAATCAGGCCTTTTTCATAGAGAGACACGAATACTTCGCGGACGGCGCGGGCGCAGATATCGTCCATGGTAAAGCGCTTGCGGCTCCAGTCGCACGACGAGCCCAGGCGGCGAACCTGCTGTTCAATACGATTACCGTATTGTTCCTTCCAGGCCCATACGCGTTTCAAAAATTCTTCGCGGCCAATATCGTAGCGCGTTTTGCCTTCTTCCTTAGCCAGCTGCTGTTCTACCTTTACCTGCGTCGCGATGCCGGCATGGTCCGTCCCCGGAATCCAGGCAACGTTATAGCCTTCCATGCGCTTAAACCGGATGAGAATATCCTGCAGCGTATTGTCCAGGGCATGGCCCATGTGCAGCTGCCCCGTTACGTTCGGCGGCGGCATGACGATGCTGAAGGGCTTTCTCGACGGATCGGCGTCCTGATGAAAATACCCGTTTTGTTCCCAGAAATCATACCATTTCATTTCAATGTCGTTCGGCGAATACGTTCCTAAGCTTTCCTTGTTCCACTTCATTGCAAACCCTCCTGTGACCATAAAAAAGAGCGCCCCTTCGTCCTAAGATTCCTTAGGACGAAAGAACGCTGTATCTTCCGCGGTACCACCTAAATTGCCCCGGCTCGGCCGAAGCCCCTTCATCATGCAAATAACGGCTGCAATCCGGGCAGGCCTTTCCTCCTGCCGGCTCACGGGTGACGCGCCGCCCTTGCTATGAGTGCCTTCGCACCAATCCGGCACCTCTCTGCCATAGCGCCATGCAGCTTCTTCCGCTCATCGCTTTTGTGTTGATAAATATTCTAACAAGTTTACAAAGTCTTGTCAATGATTTTTCCATCGTCCTCTTTTAATTAAATGCCCTATTTGATAAATAATTTACTTCGGTTCATGGGCTGTACATAAAAATTACTGATATTTGACCAGTCGAAAGACGTTCCTTGCAATTTCCAAGGGCCAGTCCCAACTGATGCCTCGACTCTTTCACACAAGCAGAGCAGATTACCTGCTTTCCCTTCCTTGTATTCAAAAAGGATAAACTATTCCCTGCGGCAATATCTGCAAAGAATAATTTATCCCTATGAAATCAGCGTTACTGAAAACACATCAAATGTCTGATATATTACATCTTCCCCTGCTTAAACAAGGTAATCATTTCCATCGTCAGGCTGGCCTGCTCCGGGTCGTCCGGCAGGTCGCGCCGTTCTACCCATTGGGCCGTCGCCAGCTCGTTGTGGTCGACGCGCAGGGTTTCGTCGCCGTCCAGGTCGCAGAAAAAACCGAACAAGAGGGTGTCGGTGAAGCACCAGGGCTGGCTCTTATAGAAATGCAGGTTCTTAACCTTGACGCCTACTTCTTCCATGACTTCGCGATGGACGGTCTGTTCAATCGTTTCTCCCACCTCGGCAAAGCCAGCGATAAGAGCGGCCCGCGTATATTCCCGGCCGGCGTAGGTCGATACGAGAAGCTTATCTCCGTTGCGCACGGCAACGATGACAGCCGGGCAGATGCGCGGATAAATCATCGTATGGCAATGACCGCAGTACACCATGCGTTCAGCATCGCTGTGAGCCATCGGACGGCCGCACTGGCCGCAGAAGCGATGATTGCTGTACCAGTTGTGCAGAGACAGACCGGCCACGCCGGCAAAGGCCTGAAAGCGGGGCCGGGCGGCGCGCATGAAGTTGATGGATATATAGGCAAAGCCCTTGCCTTCAGGAATATCTTCCAAGGCTAAAAAATAATTGATGTCGTCTTCACGGAACAGCCAGCGAAAGCGTTCTGCCGGCACATCGGCCAAATCAGCGTAGGTCGGATAGGAAAAGGACTTGTCCTCTCCTTCCAGCCGCACTAAGACGGTCCGGCCCCGATAAGCGAGAATCACGCTGTCGTCCTGGACGGGGACAGGGCTGTATTCCGTATGGTATTGATGAGGCGCTATGTCTTGTATCATGGGAGAATCTGCGCTCCCTCGTTCCAGCATTTCAAGATATGGCCTTCCGAGTCGATGCCCCGTATCTTGAATTCGTTCATCATAGCTTCCATAATCGCCTGTTCGTTTTCTACGGCAAAGGCGATGAGCGTCGAGCCGGAGCCGCTGATCGTCGCACCCAGGGCGCCGGCGTCTTCGGCTGCTTTCAGGACAGACTCTCCGCCGGGAATGAGGCCGATGCGGTACGGCACGTGGAGCTTATCCTGCAGGCCGTATTGCAGCCGGTCGTACTGCTTCGTGACGAGGGACGAGACGAGGAAGCTGACGCGGCTCACGTTGAACACGGCGTCCTTATAGGCGATTTCCTTAGGCAGAACGGCGCGGGCGTCTTCCGTAAATACTTCCACGTCGGGAGATACGGTAATGAAGGATAAATCATCTCCGACAGGCACGACGTTGGTCATGGTCTTGCCGCCGTCCATAATAGAAATCGTCAGGCCTCCCAGCAAGGCCGGCGCGACGTTGTCCGGATGACCTTCGATTTCCGTAGCCAGGGACAGCATGTCTTCCCTGCTCATCTTGGAGCCCGTCAAGGCGTCGCCGATGAGGATGCCGCCGATAATGGCCGACGAGCTGCTGCCCATGCCCCGTCCCGGCGGGATGCGGTTGACGAGCTTCACTGCGCCGCCTTTAGGCAGGGCCCCGCCGTTGTATGCGGCGGCCCGTTCCATAGCCTGGCCGACCATATTATCGGCAAAGGTTTCGGGAATTTCACCCTTTCCCAAGCCTTCGATTTCTACGGAAATAAACTCTTTATCATCTTCTGTAAAATATATTTCGTTGAAATAGTTGAGAGCGATGCCGACGGCGTCGAATCCCGAACCGAGATTCGCCGATGTGGCCGGCACCTGCACGTGCAGTGTTCTTGTCGTCATAATTATACCTCGATAACGCGGATCGCATTGGCAATCTTGCGGACGCAGGCCAGCTCTTCAATTTCCTTCAAGGATTGGTTCACCAAGCCGGCTGCCGAGCTGTCGATCAAGATGACGATTTCGGCGATTTCCGTCGTCTCATCTTTCTGGATCAAAGAGCGGATACTGATTTTATGCTGCGCCAAGACAGCGGAAATGCTGGACAATACGCCGGGCGCATTGTCTACGACCATGCGCAGGTAATAAGGTGCGCAAATCGAGTCCTGCGGCTTCAGCTTCGGGTCGTGCCATACGAAATCGCGGCTGCCTGTAATGTTGATGTTGCAGTGGAGAATGACGTTCATGACGTCGCTGACGACGGCGCTGGCCGTCGGAAGGGACCCTGCGCCCTGACCGTAGAACATGACGTCGCCTACGCAGTTGCCGCGGACGTATACGGCATTATACGCGCCGCCGACATTGGCCAGCGGGTGTCCCTTGCGGATAAAGGCCGGATGGACGTTCAAGGATATGCCGTCCCCATCCTGGCGGGCGATAGCCAGCAGCTTAATGACATAGCCCATTTCCCGGGCATGCTGAATGTCTTCCTGGGCGATGTTTTCAATCCCTTCGACGGATACGTCGTTGAAGGTAAGAGCCGAATGGAAGCCCAGCGTAGCCAATATGGCGATTTTACGTCCTGCATCGTAGCCGCTGACGTCGTTTGTCGGGTCTGCTTCAGCGTAGCCCTTTTCCTGAGCTTCCTTCAGCGCCGTTTCATAGGACATGCCCGTATCGGTCATATTCGACAAAATATAGTTTGTCGTGCCGTTCATGATGCCGATGATTTCTTCCATCGTATTGCTGTTGAGAGAAGAGTACATAGGCCGCACGATGGGAATCCCGCCGGCGACGCTGGCTTCAAACTGGAAGTCTACGTTGCATTCCTTAGCCATCTTCAGCAAAGGCATACCATAGTCGGCAATGAGGTCCTTGTTGGCGCTGACTACGCTCTTGCCTTTTTTGAAGCACTGCTCAATGCAGTCCTTGGCAAAATCAGCACTGCCCATGACTTCAACGACAATCTCTATTTCGTCATCGTTGACGATATCGGCAAAGTCCGTCGTAAGCAAAATATCGCCGGGCAATTCCATCTGTTCATATTTCGGCATATCCCGAATCAAGACGCGCTTAATCGTAATTTCCGTATCGAGCTGTTCTTCAATCAGCGGGCCGTTCATGGCCAGCAAATCGATGACGCCTTTTCCAACGGTACCGCACCCCAATAATGCAATCGACACTTTTTTCATAATAATCCCCCTTCTGAATCTTGTCTATATTCTCACGCCTGGCCGATGATTTCTACCTTGCGGACGCCGGACAGATCTTCCAGCCGTTTAATCAAATCATCGACGGCAATGGTCATTTCCTTCGTTTCAATGGAAATGCTGACATCGGCAATACCCTGCAGCGGAATGCCCTGATTTATCGTCAGGATACTGCAGTTGCTTTCCGCTACGGCATTTAATATCTGCGACAACTCGCCTGGCTTGTCCAATACCATAAGAGAAATCGTCACGACGCGCCCTTGTGTTACATCATGGAAGGGAAAGACGTAATCCTTATACTTATAGTAGGCGCTGCGGCTCAAGTCCATAAGGCGCACCGCTTCGTTGATCGTCGTCTTCTGATTATGCTTTAAAAACTCTTTTACCCGAATCGTCTTCTTAATTGCTTCGGGAAGAATATCTTCTCGTACTAAGTAAAATTTGTAGTCTTTTTCTTCCTTCATGTCTGTTTCCTCCCTGCAAAATAGAAATACGTCTGCTGCAGCCCCTCAAGCAGCTTAGTCGCCGGACGCCAGCGCAGTGTCTGCTTCGCCAATGCATTATCCAGAGCCGAGCGGTAAATATCGCCGCTGCGGGCCTCTGCATAGGAAACGGGCACGGCTGTCTGGGAAAAATAAAACAGGATTTCCTTCAGCGCGTTAACCGTCGTTTCGATGTTGGTGCTGATATTATAGATTCCCGACGGCGCCGTTTCATCCATGGCGGCCATGTTGGCCCGGACGACGTCTTTGACATAAATAAAGTCGCGGGACTGATCGCCGTCGCCGAATATGGTAATCTCCCGGCCTTCTGCAATAGCGTCGGAAAAGATATAGACGACGCCGCCTTCGCCGTGGCTGCCCTGCCGTTCGCCGTAGACGTTGGAGTAGCGCAGAATTGCGTAGGAAAGGCCGAACACGTCATGGTACATTTGAATATACTTTTCAGCCGTCACCTTCGTCAAACCATAAAAGGATGTTGGCTGAAGGGGCGCGTTTTCTGCCAGCGGCACCTGCACATTGTCCCCATATACGGCAGCCGAAGAAGAAAAGAGAAATTTTTTCACGCCAAACTGCCGGCATAACTCCAATACATTCAGCAGCCCCATGATGTTGAGTTCTGCATCCTCACGGGGGTGCTCCATCGAATAGGGCACCAAGGTCTGCGCTGCTTCATGAAAGACAATATCAAAAGCACCGTCTGCAAAAATACGGGCCAGCTCGTCTTTCTGCAATATATCCATTTCATAAAATACGGCCTGGTCATGAACGTGTTCCCGGCAGCCGGTACTCAAGTTGTCTACTACGACGACATGATGACCGGCTTCGACGAGACCATCAACCAGATGAGAGCCAATAAATCCGGCTCCGCCTGTTACTAATATGTTCAATATATGTCACTCCCTGTACTGCATTTACGGCAGCTGGCCGTAATGGATTGGTTCTATATTCTGCTCTTTCATGAGCTGCCGTATGCGCGGCGAGATTAACGCATGAAATTCCTCTTCCCAATGATACCCCCAGGAAAAGGATTGGGAAAGAACGGCCGTGCTCCGCCCCGGATGCATCATGATTTCATGGACGCCGAAAGGCATATGCCGCAGGATATGCGCTAAGTTCGCCTCGGTCATATGACCGCCGTCGACCATGCCCCAAAAATAGTCCGTCGTCGTAAACCGAAGACGCTTGACATCGGACATGGCTTTTCTCGCCAAATACGTCAAACCGTCCCGCCCCATGACGCGGCCCGGACTCGCCGCCATGACTTTAAACGAATAGGATTCCTTCGGAATGCGGAGACGATGGAGGTCGTATTTTTTCATCAAAGCCTGCACGATCTTCCACACCGGCGGCAGCATATGCATGTGCTGATGGCTATCGACGTGGGTAACGTTCAGGCCGGCGCTCATGATTTTTTCCATCTGCGCATCCAGCTCCCGATATACCTGCTCGAAGTCTATCCGGCCCGCCCACATACGCTTTACGAGAGGGACGTAGCTTTCCGGCAGCAATCCGTTATCGTCGACTAAGGTCGGAACTTCTTTCGGCGATAACACCGTCGGCAAGGAGCCTACGAGGCACAAATGAATGCCGACGCCCAGACCGGGATATTGCCGCGCCAACGCGGCGGCCTCGTCGAAGGCCGGCCCCGACGCCAGGAGCGACGTGCTCAGCAGCAGCCCCTTCTCATGGGCTTCTATGACGGCCCTGTTTACTTCCGTATGAATGCCGAAATCATCGGCGTTGATAATTACTCTGTTCATCTCAGGTCACCGTAAAAAATCGAAATTTTTAAAATTCAATTTCCCTACGCTGGACAATTCGCCGTCGCCGTACGTCTTTCGGAAGGCGGCAATAGCCGAAGCGATGCCCATATAGGCTCCCTTGGGAAAGGTCATGCCGTACCGCTGTGCCAACTGGGCCATGGCGTCGACGAAGGCCTGCCGGGCCAGGATAGACGCCGCCGCGACGGCCGTATCCCGTTCGCCCTTCGTAACCTGGATGATTTGATGTGACGATGCTTCGTCTTGCAGTTCAGCTAAAACATATTCCTCTTTACCGAACTTATCGACTATTATACATGGACATTCGTATTTTGACAATAGTACACGTATGTTATGCCCATGTATACTGCCCAGGAGATGGTTTAAATTTTTTCGTTTTTGCTTAAAGGCCTGGTACCGGGCGTTATATTCCTCCGGCATGAGAACGGAGACGACGCAGCGGTCTCCCAGCATCTCCCGTATCTCTGCAGCCAGACGGGCAATCGCATCGTCCGTCAGCATCTTGCTGTCGCAGACGCCGAGACGGCGGAGTGGCGCTTCTTCATCAGCCTGAATCAGGCAGGCCGCCGCGACCAGCGGTCCGAATACGTCGCCCTTCCCCGATTCGTCGCAGCCCATCCAGCAGGAAATTCCCTGCGGATGCAGCCCCGCCGAGCCGCCCTGAGGAGCTGCGGCGGGAAGGGCCGCCCTTTCGCCCGTCGCCAGAGCCGTTAAGGTCTGTTTCAGCGCTCCGTCCTTTCCCTGCACGACGACGGACAGGCCCTTTTTACCGTAGTAAAAATTGACCGTCCCTTCGACCGTACCCTGGGCACAGACGACTTGATGCCCATAATTTATGTCCTTTTCCCGCACGCAGCGAATCTGCGCCGCAGCGAGCTTGCGTTTAAAATCTTCAACAATTGGTTGCAGTTTTACATCCATATAGTCTATACGCCTCTTCCTTCGCCTTTCGCTGCCATTCCTTCAGCGCCGTCCCGGTCCGCGCGGCAGCGGCACGGCAGTCGTCGTATTCGGCGGAAATATTCGTAACCTTCCCGTCGTAAGAGCTTATCTTGCAGCGAATCTGTTCGCCGTCTACGCAGACCGTCTCGATTTCCCGGCTGCAAATCCTGCGCCGGACAGGAAAATACCGGATACCGATGGACGTCGTTTCAGCAAATATAATGGCCGCGGCATTCTCTACCAGTTCCTCCGGACACAATACGCACAGCATAGAGGCCATGCGGCATTTTTTCATCATCATGGGAATAGCCCACACATCGTTGACGCCCAAGTCCAGCAGCTTTTGAAATACGTATTCCATGTTCTGCGGATTCATATCGTCAATATTGGCTTCTATTTGCCACAACGTTTCCATGACCTCACCTCATCCGATTGATCATATCGGCCATGCGGCCGGCGCCGAAACCGTTGTCGATATTGACGACGGACACGCCGGCGGCGCAGCTGTTGAGCATAGCCAGCAGAGCCGACAAGCCATGGAAATTAGCGCCGTAGCCGATGCTCGTCGGCACGGCGACGACCGGTTTGTCGACGAGGCCGCCGACGACGCTGGCCAAGGCCCCTTCCATACCAGCAACGACGACGCAGACGTTGGCCCGGCGAATGTCTGCGCTACGGTTCAGCAGGCGGTGCAGGCCGGCGACGCCGACGTCATAAATGCGCTCTACCGTATTTCCCATGATTTCCGCCGTCAATGCCGCTTCCTCGGCGACGGGAATATCGCTGGTACCGGCAGTGATGACGGCGATGACCCTATCGCCGTTGACGACGGTTTTATCCTTAAACTGGTAAACCATGCGGGCCAGTTCGTCGTACTGCGCGTCGGGAATGTCCGGCATGAGGCGGTCGTACACTTCCTTCGAAGCCCGCGTACCGATGACATTGTCATACTGTTTCATGAGAAGTCCCAAAATCTGTACGGACTGCCCGACAGTCTTCCCGGCGCAGTATACGACTTCAGGAAAGCCGCACCGCTTCTGGCGCTGCAAATCCAAATTGGCAAAGCCTAAATCCAGGACAGACGTCTCATCGCTTCGAAGAGCCGCGGCGGCTTCGTCCAGCGACAGGGCGCCGTCCTTATATTGCTGCAAAATCATTTTGATATCGGTCATAACACTACTCCTTAAATCCATTCGCTTCCCAGGCCTTGTACAGGACGATGCCTACCGACATGGACAGGTTCAGAGACTCCGTATTGCTGCGCATGGGAATGGTCAGCACGTCGCGGCACTGCTTCAAAAGTCCTTCGGACAGGCCGTTTCCTTCGTTGCCGAAGGCCAATACTACCGGCTGGCCGTAGGCGGCTTTTTCATAAGATATGGTCCCCTGCGGCGCCGTACCGAATAAGGCCCGCCCGTTTCGCCGGCAAAAGGCCAGCAGCTGTTCTTCATCTACATCCTGCACGATGGGAAGCTTAAATATAGCGCCCATAGCGCTGCGTATGGTCTTATCATTGTACACGTCGACGCTGCCTTCGCTCAGCAAAATCGCCGCGGCGTTCGCCGCAGCCGCCGTCCGGATGATCGTCCCTAAATTTCCCGGGTCCTGAACGGCCTGCAAATACACGACGGCCTGACGCGGCGCAAGGCCATTCAGTTCGTCGAGAGACACCGTGACGTACGGCAGCATCGCTGCGATACCCTGCGGCGCTTTCGTGTCCTTCAGCTTGTCGTACACGCTGTCCGTCACGGAAAAAAACGTCCAGTCCAGGGCCCGCCCCATGTCGTATATGTCTTGAAACTTCTCATGTTCCCTGCCCTTCGGCGAAAGAAAGCAAACAGCACGGCGAATGCCGCTTTCCGCTGCATCTCTGACGACGCGCATTCCTTCGACGAAGACCATCCGCTCCTGCTGCCGTCCCTTTTTCTGCTTCAGCGAGCAGGCTTTTTTGATCCATTGGTTGTCGCGGGACGTAATGGATTTCATCGCTTCATACTTGTTTTCCTGCATATCTGACTCCTCTGCCCATAACTTAAATAAGTGCAATACCCCTCTGGATATTGCACTTATACTGCGTATCTGCCTTACTTCGTCTCATCCTGCCGGTTGGACTGCAGTAAGCTGTCGCGGTTCTGCTTGATGCTGGACAAGGTCTTTTCCAACGTCGATTCGACGTATTTCAAGACGTCGCCGGCGTATGTAATGGAACTGCTCTTCAATTCTTCCGAAGACTGATTGGCGTCCAGAATAATCTGATTCGCCCGTTTCTGCGCCTGGCGCACCAGTTCGCTTTCTTCCGTCAATTTGGCAATATAGTCCTTGGCCTGCGCCACCATGCTGTCGGCATGATGCTGCGCGTCGGCAATGATCTTATCTTTTTCGGCCAGTACCTTTTTCGACTGTTCCAGCTCAGCCGGCATGGATTCCTTCAAGTCGTCGATGATCTGCAGGAGTTCTTCTTCCTCAATCATCTTTTTATTCGTAAAAGGCACCTTCGATGCGTTCATTACCAAGCTTTCCAAATCTTCCAACAATTTATCCGAATTCATGTCTTCCACCCCTACGCCTGATATTTATCTCTGAACTTTTCTTTCAACTTCTGTTCTACGTACGCGGGCACCATGTCGTCGAGCTTGCCGCCGAAGCACGCCAGTTCGCGGATGCCTGTAGAGCTGATAAAGGAATACTTTGTACTCGTCATAATAAATACGGTTTCAATATCCGGTTCGACTTTTTTCATGAGCAGCGCCCGCTGGAATTCGTATTCAAAATCGCTGAGGGCCCGCAAGCCGCGTATAATGATCGTCGCGCCGTGTTCGATGGCGTATTCGTTCAGCAAGCCGTGAAAGCTGGCTACTTCGATATTGGGAATATGACGCGTCGTTTCCCGAAGCATGTCTTCCCGTTCCTCCATCGTAAACAGCGGCTTTTTCGACGGATTTTCAAATACGGCGATAATAAGCTTATCTACTAATTTACTGCTGCGTTCAAAAATATCAATGTGTCCATTCGTCACGGGGTCGAAGCTGCCCGGACAAATTCCGATTTTCACGATTCAATTCCTCCCTGATGCCTGCGGATAAAGGCGATGCGCGTATCCTTTCCATAGGCTTTTTCTCTGATGATCTCATACAGCAGGCTGTCTGCTATCTCTTCGTCCCTGCTGTGTTCCATGAGAAGTAATCCGTCAGGAGCCAGCAAATCGTATTGACATATTAAAGCAATCGTACTATTCACCAAATTCTTATTATACGGTGGATCCGCAAAAATATATTGAAATTGACGTCCCTGCAGCCGCGCCAAGGCCTTGCCGGCCTCCATGCGGAGGATTTCATACTGCCCGCCAAAGCCGCACAATTCGGCGTTCTGCCGAATCAGGGCCTGCGTGTAGTGGTCGATAAACACGCAGTGCGCCGCGCCGCGGCTCAGGGCTTCCAGGCCCAAGGCTCCCGTGCCGGCAAAGATGTCCAGCACAGAAGCACCTTCCAGCACGCCGTTGGCCAATATGTTGAACAAGCTTTCCCTCGTACGGTCCAGCGTCGGCCTCGTCAGCATGCCTTTCGGCGATTTCAATATTCTCCCTTTTGCACTGCCGGATATGATTCTCACATAATCACCTGCTCGTACACAAACAATTATACACGTTTTTCTTTACATATCAAATAGCAAAGGCCCATAAGAAAAAGAAAATTTTTCCTTAGTTTTTCTTGATTCTCTCTACCTTCAGCTCCCGTCCCTGCATGAGGCGGATGATGTTGTCCTTATGGCGCACGACGACGAGGACGGCCGCAATCAAACCGAATATCGTAAGCGGCAGGGGCTCGTCGAAGAAGTACATCAAAACCGGCACCAGTACGGCGGCGACGATAGAGCCGAGAGATACGATGCGCGTCGCCGCGACGATAGCACACCATATGGCGAAGACGATGAGCGTTTCCCAAGGAGCCAGGAACAAGATGATGCCCAGACCGGTGGCCACGCCCTTGCCGCCTTTAAATTTCAGGAAAATAGAGCAGGAATGGCCGACGAGAGCCACGCAGCCGCCGAGCACCATGAGGTAGATGCGCTGGTCTTCCGGCATGGCCATCGCCGAAGCGGCGACTTGCCCCAAATACACGCCGAGCATACCCTTGGCGACGTCCAGGATGAGGACGGCCAGGCCGCCGGCGGCGCCGAAGACGCGGTAGGCGTTCGTCGCGCCCGTATTATGGCTGCCGTAGTCCCGCGGGTCCGTATGGTAAATGGCCTTGCCGATGACCAGGCCGCTCGGAAAGGAGCCCGCGATATACGCTAAGAGCAAGCAAGCGATTCCCATCATCATAGGGCGTCACCATCCTTCTTTCCCCGCAGTATCAGGCGAATCGGCGTACCTTCAAAGCCGAAGGTTTCGCGCAGCCGGTTTTCCAAAAAGCGCAGATAGGAGAAATGCATGAGCTGCGGCTCGTTGACAAACAAAATGAACGTCGGCGGCTGCACGGAGGCCTGCGTCATATAATAGATTTTCAGCAGCTTGCCGCCCTTGGCCGGCGGCGGATTGGTCAGCTGGGCGTCTTCGATGAGCTCGTTCAGTACGCTCGTCGACACGCGCATATGCTGCTGTTCCGATACGAATTTGACCATGTCGGCCAAACGGTTGATGCGCTGCTTAGTCAGGGCCGAAGCGAACAAGATCGGCGCGTACTGCAGGAACGCCAGCTCGCGGCGGATGTCTTCTTCGTACTTCTGGCTCGTCTTGCTGTCCTTGGTCACCAGGTCCCATTTATTGACGACGATGACGCATCCCTTGCCCGCTTCGTGGACGTAGCCGGCAATTTTCTTATCCTGTTCCGTTACGCCTTCGACGCCGTCCAGTACAAGGACAGCCACGTCGCAGCGGTCTACGGCCCGCAGGGCGCGGACGACGCTGTACCGTTCGACGGGAATGTCGATTTTCCCCTTGCGGCGCATGCCTGCCGTATCGATGAGGACGAACTTAGATCCTTCGTATTCCCAATGGGTGTCGATAGAATCGCGGGTCGTGCCGGGCATATTGCTGACGATAACCCGGTTCTGCCCCAGCAGGGCGTTGGTCATAGATGATTTGCCTACGTTCGGCCGGCCGACGAGGGCGATGTGTATCGTTTCTTCGTCGTCTTCTTCATAGGGCACGTTTTTGATGTGCTTTAGCACTTCGTCCAGCAGGTCGCCCAGGTTCATGAGGTTGACAGCCGAAATGCCGATGGGATCGCCCAGGCCGAGGCTGTAAAATTCATAAATGTTCATGGACAGCTCTACGCTGTCGATTTTGTTGACTACCAAAATGACCGGCTTGCCGCTGGAGCGGAGGATGCGGGCGATATCTTCATCCTGAGGCTGAACGCCGGCTTTCCCATCGACGACGTACAGGATGACGTCGGCTTCGCGGATAGCCAGCTCTGCCTGATAGCGCATGCTCGTGAAGATATGATTTTCCGAATCGACGAATTCGATGCCGCCCGTATCGATCATGGTAAATTCCTGATTGAGCCATTCTGCGTCATAGTAAATGCGGTCCCGCGTGACGCCGGGAATATCCTCTACGATAGAAATGCGCTTCTTGACAATAGCGTTGAATAACGTCGACTTGCCTACGTTCGGCCGGCCGACGATAGCTACTAACGGTTTATACATACCAGTTTCCTGTTGTCCTTTCTTAATATGAAAAAAGGATAACCGGGCATGCCGGCTATCCCCCTTCGTTGAAAATTATTCGCCTTCTACAGCGTCGTCGGCTGCTTCGGCCTGTTCTTGTTTGTCCAGATAGTTGCGAACTTCCTGTTCTTCTTCATCTTTCTGAATAGCCAAGACACTCAAGGATATTTTCTTTTTATCCGTGTCGATGCCGATGATCTTGACGTTCATAACGTCGCCGATGTTGACCAGGTCTTTAACGACGGCGCCGCGTTTTTCCGTCAGTTCGGATACGTGGAGCAAGCCCTGGAGTTCAGGATCGATCGCTAAAATAGCGCCAAAGGGAAGGAGCTTCTTAACTTCGCCTTTTACGACGTCGCCGACTTCAAATTTTTCGATAGCGGCAATCCAGGGATTCTTCTGAAGCGCTTTCAAAGACAAGGAAATGCGGTTCCGTTCCTGATCGAATTTCTGTACCAATACGTTAAGCTTTTCGCCGACCTGAAGAACAGCGTCGACGGAGCTTACGCGCTTCCAGGAAATGTCGGAAATATGGAGCAGGCCTTCTACGCCGCCCAAGTCGATAAACGCGCCGTACGGCATGATTTTAACGACTGTGCCTTCGAGAACTGCGCCTTCTTCGATATTCTGCAGCGCTTCAGCCCGTTTCTGTTCCCGTTCTGCTTCCAAAACGGCTTTACGGGACAAGACGAGACGGTTTTTGTGTTCGTCAATGTCGATGACTTTGACCTGGAAGGTCTGGCCGACGAGATTATCCAAAGATTTTACGAATTTAACGTCGCCCTGGGACAGGGGAATAAATCCGCGCAGGGATTTGATGGAAACGACAAGGCCGGCCTTGTTTGTTTCTTTGCCTACGCATTCGACGAGCTGATCGTTTTCAAAAGCGTCGCGAACTTCTTTCCAGTCTTCGACTTTCTTCATCTTGACGAGAGACACGACGATAGAGCCTTCTTCTTTAATATTGTTGGCAATTTCTACGGTCAGTTCGTCGCCGACGTGAATGACGTCGCTGGCTTTTTCCGGAGCAGGAACGGCAATTTCCTTCTTCGGCAGAATGGCTTCTGCTTTCGTACCGATGGAAACATAGGCAGCATCATCGTTCACAGAAATAACCGTGCCCTTTACCACGTCGCCTTTCTTTGGATTTTCTTCATAGTCGTACTGATCCAACAATTCTTCACTCATTACTTCTGTGCCTTCAGCTTGCAAATTTTCCATAATATCAACAACCTCCTGTATTATCCAATCCGGTGTGGAAGCACCGGCTGTAATGCCTATATGATTCATACCACGAAAGGCCGCCGTGTCTAATTCAGCCGCCGTTTCAATATGGTATGTAGGGCAACCCTGTTCTCTGCATACCTGCGCCAGCCTTCCCGTATTGGCGCTGTTCCTGCCGCCGACGACGATCATGGCGTCTACCTTGCCGGCCAATTCCACAGCGGCGTTCTGGCGCTGCTGCGTCGCCGTGCAGATAGTCATGTGCACGTCTAAATCGTTCGTCTTCGTCTTCAGGATTTCGGCAATGCGCTTGAATTGCTCTTGGGAAAAGGTCGTCTGGACGACGACTCCCAGTGATTCAGAAAAGGGAATTTGTTCTGCTTCAATTTCCCTATCTATTATAATAGCACGATTTGCCCCCCATTGTGAAATACTAATTACTTCAGGATGGGCTTTTTCGCCTATAATTACTAAATTTTTTCCTTCTTCGACGATTTTTTTCGCGTCTTGCTGTGCTTTTTTGACATGGGGACACGTCGCGTCGATGACGCGTATGCCCCGCCGGGAAGCTTCTTCATAGACGCTGGGGCCAACGCCGTGCGAGCGGATCAGGACCGTTTCGCCATCGCCCACTTCGTCGAGAGAATCGACGGGAGCCACTCCCTGTGCGGATAGACGGGCTACGACCTGTGGGTTATGAATGATGGGCCCTAGGGTTTTCGTCCCCGTTTCCGCCTGCGACGCCATGTCCACGGCCCGGCGCACACCGTAGCAAAAACCGCAGGCCTCGGCAATAGTTACCTTCATTTTTCTGTCCCTCCATGCCGATTTAGCATAGCTAAGACAATTTCCCGAATTTCTTCTGAAAATTGCCGTATCGCTTCCTTATCGGCCTTTTTATCTGCCGGCGGCATGACCGGTTCGCTGAATACGATCTGCACGGGTCCCGTTTTCTTCGGCAGCTCTCTCGAATTGACGACGACTGCCGGAAGGACCGGCACGCCTGCCTTGATGGCAATACCGGCGAAGCCGTCGTGAAACGGCCCGAGTATGCCCTGGCACTTGCGCGTCCCTTCGGGAAAAATGCCAAGAACGCCGCCGCTTTTCAGCACGCGGAACGATTCTACAATGGCCTTTTTATCGATGCGGCCCCGATGGACGGGAAAGGTATGGACATACCGCAGGAACCAATTCATAATCGGGTTGCGGAACAGCTCTTCTTTCGCCATGAAGTGGATGAGGCGATGGCGCACCGCCGTTCCCAGCAAAGGCGGGTCGAAGTAGCTGGCGTGATTGCACACGATGATAAAAGGCCCCTCAGCCGGAATATGCTCTTCGCCGTAGACTTTCATGCCGATGAGTGTGTAAGTCACGAAGTTGAATATCCGGCGGATAATCCAATACGAAATGGCTTTCATCGACAGCGCTGCTGAATTAAATCGGTAATCGCATCGGCCGTTTCTTCCAGATTTAATTCGCTGTTGTCGAGAAGGATCGCGTCGTCGGCCTGTCGCAAGGGACTGACGGCGCGGTGAGAATCCATATCGTCGCGGGACGCTATGCTGGCCGCAATGTCCTCCAGCGTTTCCGTACCGCCTTTCGCCTGTACTTCCAGGTAGCGGCGGCGGGCCCGCGATTCGACGGACGCCGTTAAGAATATCTTCAAATCGGCCTTCGGCAGCACGACGGTGCCGATGTCGCGGCCGTCCAAAATGACGCCGCCTCCTTCGGCCATGTTCCTCTGTAATTGTACCAGTTTTTCCCGTACGACTGCAAGAGCTGAAACGGAAGATACGCGAGAAGATATATCCTGCGTGCGGATGGCGTCGGTAACTTCCCTTTCGCCGACGAACACGCGGCACTTATCTTCCAGCGGCTCCAGCCGGATGTCGATGCGCTCCGTCAGCGCCCTGACGGCCTCCGCGTCTCCTATATCGATTTTTTCCTGCAGCATCGCCCAGGTAAAGGCCCGGTACATCGCGCCCGTATCAATGTACAAATACCCCAGTCTCTTGGCCACCAGTCGGGCGGCGCTGCTCTTTCCGGCTCCGGCCGGCCCGTCGATGGCTACGGTCAAACGTTCCATCCCTTATTCCTCCTTTGCCGCTGCCATGCCGGCTACGTAGCCCGTCGAAAAGGCAGCCTGCAGATTATATCCGCCTGTATAGGCGTCTATGTCCATTACCTCGCCGGCAAAATACAGTCTCGGCGTCAGCTTGGATTCCATCGTCTTGGGATTGATTTCCCGCACGCTGACTCCGCCGGCCGTAACGATGGCTTCCTCGATAGGCCGCGTCCCCGTAATCGTCAGGGTCAGCGCCTGCAGCGAATCGACCAGATCCTGCCGCTGCTCGCGGGAAATCTGGTTGACCTGACAGCGGCCGTCCATGCCGGCCTGTTCCAACACGATGGGAATGAGCCGCTGCGGCAGCAGGTCTTTCATGGCGTTTTCCGCTTCCTTGCGGATGTATTTCTGGAAATCGCGCTGTACGCGCTGATCCAGCGTTTCCTTAGACAAGGCCGGCTTTAAATTGATGCGCAGCTGCATGGGATATTGGCATTGCTTCTTGTGCGCCGCCGCCGCGCTGAGCATGAGGATAATCGGCCCCGATACGCCGAAATGAGTGAAAAGCATTTCGCCGAACTGCGAGGCGAGCATCTTCCCCCGCTTCCACAAGGAGGCCTCGACGTTGCGCAGCGACAAGCCCGACAAGGCATGAGGCCACGTTTCCTTCGTCGTAAAGGGAATGAGCGACGGCTTGAGCTCTGTCACGGCATGGCCCAGGCTCTTAGCAAAGCCGTATCCGTCGCCGCTAGAACCCGTGACGGGATAGGACATGCCGCCCGTCGTAATAATGCAGGCATCGCCTTCATACTGCCCGGCCTGCGTACGGACCGCAAAAGTATCGCCCCAGCGCTGCACGGCCGTCGCCGCCTCGTTCAGGCGGATATGCACGCCGGCGCGGCAGAGGCGGTCATACAAGAGCTTGCGCACTTCAATGGCGCTGTCGGACTGGGGAAAAACGCGGCCGCCGCGTTCTACTTTCGTTTCCAGTCCCCACTGATGCAGCAAGTCCAGCAGGTTTTCATTGGAAAACTGGCCGTAGGCGCTGTACAGAAATTTCCCGTTTCCCGGCGTATGGGCGACGAACTCGTCCATGGCGCAGGCATTGGTCAAATTGCAGCGGCCCTTGCCGGTAATGCCCATCTTTTTTCCGACAATATTATTTTTTTCCAGCAGCGTAACCGACGCGCCCTGTCCGGCCGCAGCCAAGGCAGCCATGATGCCGGCGGCGCCGGCGCCGATGATAATGACGTGTTTCATCAGACGTTCCCGCCCTTTTATTTGTATTTATACAGTTCAGCGACTTCTTCAGGCTTCAGGCTGCGGTACGAGCCGCGCTTGACGCCGCTCAGGGTCAAGAAGGCGTACTGGACGCGGCGCAAATTGTGCACCTGAAAGCCGAAATGCTCGATCATGCGGCGTACCTGGCGGTTTTTCCCTTCGTGAATCGTAATTTCTATCGTCGTCAGGCCGCTCTTGCTGTCGAAGCCGACGTAGTATACGTCGGCAGGAGCCGTCATGCCGTCTTCCAGCGGCACGCCGTCAGCCAGATTCTGCAGTATCGTATCGGAAATGCGTCCTTTGACTTTGACTTCGTAGGTCTTATCGACCATCGTGCTGGGATGCATGAGGATGTTGGCCAGCTCGCCGTCGTTAGTCATGAGCAGAAGGCCTTCCGTATTTTGGTCCAGCCGCCCTACGGCGTAAATGCGGTCCTTTTCCTTGCGGAAATAATCCATGACCGTCGGCCGGCCCTGGTCGTCGCTGGACGTCGTAATGACGCCCTTGGGCTTATTAAATAAGTAATAATGCTTAGGCTGCGCTTCCAGCCGTTTGCCGTCGACGAGGATGATATCCTTATCGGGATTTACCTTCGTCCCGAGCTCGCGGACGATGACGCCGTTTACCCGGACCCGTCCGTCTAAAATCATCTGCTCCGATGCGCGGCGCGACGCGATGCCGCAGTTACTCATTACCTTCTGTAGCCTTTCCATCTATATCCTCCTGTATCTCTTCGCCGGCAGGCGCCGTCAGCTCCGGCGGCACGCGGCCGGCCAGTTCTTCCAGCGAATCCATGCCGATGCATTCCAAAAAATATGCCGACGTGCCGTACATAATCGGCCGTCCCGGACTATCCTTCCGTCCCAAATCTACGATCAGCCCCTGCTGCAGCAGAGACGATAAAATGCGCTCCGACGACACGCCGCGCAGCTTTTCGATATCGGCCCGCGTGACAGGCTGCTTGAAGGCCACGATAGCCAGTACCTCCAAGGCCATGGGCGACAGCTCCGCCACGCCTGTCCGCACCCATTTGACTGCGTCGTACAGCTCGGGCCGCGTGACCAGCTGATACCCTCCGGCAACGCGGATGAGCCTGAGGCCGCGCCGTTCGTCGAGAACCTGCTCCAGCGCCGAAGCCGCCGCTTCCGTTTCTTCGCGGCTCCAGCCCGTATGGGCGCAAATATCGGCCGCCGTCATAGGCTGGCCGCTGAGAAACAGCAGCGCCTCGAGCAGCGCTTCCGGCTTATGCGTATGCGCCGGCATACCGCAAGGCAACGGCATTCCCATCCTCTCCCTCCGAAACAGTATGGCAGGTTCCCAGCTTAATGAGCTCCAATACGGCCAGGAAGGTGACGACGAGCTCGACCTTGGAGCGGCACCGGCGAAATACGGCCAGCACGGAAGCCGGCCGCGCCGTTTGGCGCAGCTGGTACACGACGCGCTGCATGCACTCTTCCACGCTGTATATTTCCTGTCGGATATGAACCTCCGGCGGCTTTTTTTCTTCCAGCGCCCGATATACGAGGCGAAAAGCCCGATATAAGGCGTCGCGCTCGATCTTCCCGACAAAGCGGGCCTGATAGGGCATAGGCGTCGCCGGCCGTTCCAGCATATGGCTCCGCTGCTCCCACAACGCGCCCATGACGCCGGAAATTTCTTTCATCCGCTTGTACTCGACGAGCTGGCGGACTAACTGGTCCTGCAGATCTTCTTCGTCTTCTTCCGGCTCCGCCTTAGGCGGTTTAGGCAGCAGCAAGCGCGACTTAATCTGCAGCAGCGTCGCCGCCATGACGAAAAATTTGCTGGCGTAATTGACGTCGAAGCCGTCGAGCTGGTCGACGTAGGCGTTGAACTGATCGGTAATCTCCGCTATGGGAATATTGTAAATATCGACTTTATTTTTTTCGATTAAATACAACAGCAAATCCAAAGGCCCTTCGAAATCAGATACTTTGTACTGATATGCTTCCATACAGACCGCCATTCTTATATTATAAATTAAATGAAAGAATATTACAAAAAAGGTTTGGATTTCCATCCAAACCTTTTAAACATTCTGTAAGACGTGCCGGCTGAAGCCAACGTAACACTCACAGTACTGTGTTATTCATTTGGTGCCGGGGACCGGAATCGAACCGGTACGGATATTTCTATCCGACGGATTTTAAGTCCGTTGCGTCTGCCAGTTCCGCCACCTCGGCACGACGAGAAATATGGAGGCGGCACCCAGAATCGAACTGGGGATGAAGGTTTTGC
>NZ_JAOQKD010000006.1:0-30720 GCF_025567065.1 Megasphaera stantonii | reverse complement strand
CGATCTTCGCCGTGACAGGGCGACATGTTAAACCGCTACACCACGGGGCCGTTTCATACTTATCGGAACCTCTCGCGTTCCGACAAAAAGTATTCTACCATGTCCCACTCGTTTTGGCAAGCCCTTTTTTTCATTTTTTTTATAATTTGCCCATTACGTTTCCCGAACTCCTTTGGCCCCCTGTATCAGGCGAAAAAAATCCCCTGCCCGGACAGGGGCAAGGGACTTGTATTCCATATTATTTTGCATAATCGATCATTCGCGTTTCCCGAATGACGACGACTTTGATCTGACCGGGATATTCCAGTTCGGCCTCGATCCGCTTGACGATGTCGTGAACGAGGAGAACACAATCCGATTCGTCGATCTTTTCCGGTTTGACCATGACGCGGATTTCGCGTCCGGCCTGTATGGCAAAGCAATCTTCGACGCCGTCGAAAGATTTTGCGATTTCTTCCAGTTTTGTCAATCGCTTCAGGTAGTTTTCCAGCGTTTCCCGTCTTGCACCCGGCCGCGCCGCCGATACGGCGTCCGCCGCCGACACGAGGACGGCTTCGATGCTCCGCGGCTCTTCGTCGCCGTGGTGCGCGGAAATACAGTTGATGCTCAGCTTGGATTCGCCGTACTTCTTGGCGACTTCCGCGCCGATAGATACGTGGGTGCCTTCCAATTCATGATCCAGGGCTTTGCCGATATCATGAATCAAACCGGCCCGCTTGGCCAGCGTTTCGTCTACGCCGAGCTCGGCGGCCATAATGCCCGCCAGCTGGGATACTTCGATAGAATGGCGCAGTACGTTCTGGCCGTAGCTCGTACGGTACCGCAGACGCCCCAGGATCTTGATGAGTTCCGGATGCAGGCCGTGAACGCCTGTTTCATACGTCGCCTGTTCGCCGGCTTCGCGGATCTTCTGGTTGACTTCCTTGCGGGCTTTTTCCACCATTTCTTCAATGCGCGCCGGATGAATACGTCCGTCGGCGATGAGCTTTTCCAAGGCGATGCGGGCGATTTCGCGGCGAATGGGGTCGAAGCACGACAAGATGACGGCTTCCGGCGTATCGTCGATGATGAGGTCGACGCCCGTCAGGGTTTCGATAGCCCGGATATTACGGCCTTCCCGGCCGATAATACGGCCTTTCATTTCGTCGTTCGGCAGGGATACGACGGAGACCGTCGTTTCCGCTACGTGGTCGGCAGCGCAGCGCTGAATCGCCGTGGCAATAATTTCCCGCGCCTTTCCTTCGGCTTCTTCCTTCGCTTCGTCTTCCATCATCTTGATCATTTGAGCCGTTTCGTGCTTTACCTCCGACTGCACGTTGCAAAGGAGGAGCTCCTTCGCCTCGTCGTATGTAAGGCCCGAAATCCGTTCCAGTTCAGCCATTTCCTGGGCGTGAAGCGCTTCGATCTTCTCCTGGATTTTCGTCACTTCGTCTTCCTTACGCTGCAACGATTCCTCTTTCTTTTCTATGGACTCAAATTTCTTGTCTAAATGTTCTTCCTTCTGCAGCAACCGCCGTTCCATGCGTTGTAATTCGCTGCGGCGCTCCTTATTTTCCCGTTCGGCGTCCGTACGCAGTTTATGCACTTCTTCCTTGCCTTCCAGGACGAGTTCCTTCTTGCGGGCTTCTGCATTCTGCTGCGCCGTGGAAATAATCCGCTGCGCTTCTACTTCGGCCTGCCCGATCTTGCCTTCGGCAATGTTCTTGCGGTAAATATACCCTGCGCCTACGCCTATGACGCCGCAGACGATTGCTGCGACAATGCTAGCTAACATGTACTGATTTCACCTCCCCTTCATCAAAAAAAGCCGAACGGCAGTCCGGCTTTTTTATATGAGTATGTGTTGTTTACGTCATCTTCAAAAAACCTACAATTATGCAAAATATTTGACCAGTGTCAACCGGCTCATTTAATTGTAAAATTTTTTGATAACTATGTCAAGAATAAAAGTCATCCACGACGTTTCGAATCACCGAGGGTGAAAAGCCGCGGTATTGAAGAAAACGGGCGATTTTCCGCGCGTCCCCTCCGCCTTTGAAGCGCTGGGCCACCAACCGCCGCGCCGTTTCGTCCTCGTCGGGCCGCTCCAGCTCGTCGGGAACGGGAAGGTCCCGGCGGCGCAGGCAGTTGACGATGTACAAATGGCCGTACCGGCCCTTCTGGGCATACTGCTTGTACACGGCTCGGGCCAGGCGCTCGTCGTCGACGAACCGCTCCTCCTTCAGCTTGGCGATGACGGCATCTATTACCTCGCCGTCGGCATCATGCCGCTCCAGCTTGCGGCGCAGCTCGCCTTCGCTGAGAAAGCGGACGTTCAGCAGGCGCAGCGATTTTGCATAGGCTTCCTTATAGTCCATGCTTATTCGCCGTCAGTTTCTGCCAGCGTGTCGGGCAAGTCGTCGGCCTGCATCGGTTCTTCCATCACGTCTTCAAATTTTTCCGGCTCGGCGGCTAAGGTATCGCGGATAATCTGTTCAATTTCGTCGGCAATGTCGCCGTGCTCTTTCAGGAATACCTTGACGTTTTCCTTGCCCTGGCCCAGCCGTTCGCCCTTATACGAATACCAGGTGCCGCTCTTTTCGATGATGTCCATGGACGCGCCCAAATCGAGAATCGTCCCTTCGCGGGAAATACCCGTGCCGTACATGATGTCGAATTCGCAGTTTCGGAACGGCGGCGCGACTTTATTTTTTACGACCTTAACCCGGGCCCGGTTGCCGATGACGTCGCCGCCGGCCTTAATAGCTTCGCCCTTGCGGATTTCCATGCGGATAGAGGCGTAGAATTTCAGGGCCCGGCCGCCCGTCGTCGTTTCGGGGTTGCCGAACATGACGCCGACCTTTTCACGGAGCTGGTTGATAAAGATGACGATGGCCTTCGATTTAGCGATAATGCCGGTCAGCTTACGCAGGGCCTGGCTCATGAGGCGGGCCTGCAGGCCGACGTGGGAATCGCCCATTTCCCCTTCGATTTCCGCCTTCGGCACCAGGGCGGCTACGGAGTCGACGACGATGATGTCTACAGCGCCGCTGCGTACCAGTTCTTCCGTAATTTCCAGAGCCTGCTCGCCGTTGTCCGGCTGGGAAATGAGCAGCTCCGCCGTATCGACGCCGAGATGACGGGCATAGACCGGGTCTAAGGCATGTTCCGCGTCGATGAAGGCCGCAATGCCGCCGCTCTTTTGGGCCGAAGCGATGGCGTGAAGGGCCAGCGTCGTCTTACCGGACGATTCGGGGCCGTAAATTTCGATGACGCGGCCGCGGGGATAGCCGCCGACGCCGACTGCCAGGTCAACGGCCAGGGAACCGGAAGAAATGACTTCCATATTCATCTTGTCGGCTATATCGCCGAGACGCATGATCGCGCCCTTGCCGAAATCCTTCTCGATCTTGCGCATTGCGTTTTCAAGCGCAGTTTGTTTCGCATCCATAATATGTCTCCTTATTCTCCTTGTTTCAAGATATATTGAACGGCATAATAAATGGCCCGAGCCGCCGCCCGGCGCTTGACCTCCGCCCTGTCGCCGGGATAGATGTCGCGATGGGATACGGTGCCCCACGGCCCGTCTATGCCCGTATATACGAGGCCTACAGGCTGCTCTGCCGTACCTCCGTCCGGTCCGGCGATGCCCGTCGTGCTGATGGCGACATCCGAGCCGTACAGCCGCCTGCTGCCCTGGGCCATTTCGCAGGCCGTCTGGGCGCTCACTGCCGTATACCGTTCCAGCGTCTCATGAGATACGCCGAGTATCTGTTCTTTCATTTCGTTGCAGTACGTGCCGGCCGAACCGCGGAAGTAGGCCGACGCACCGGGCACGTCCGTAATCAGGGAGCCGACGAGGCCGCCCGTACAGGATTCAGCCGCGCTGATCGTCAAATTCCGGCGCAGGGCTTCCCTCCCCAATACGTGAGCGACTGTTTCATCGTCGTAGGCTACGGCCGTCCGCTGCAGGCGGCGGCGCATTTCTTCTCCCAGCGGCGACAGCATGGCCTTAGCCTCCGCTTCCGTCCGGGCCCGCGCCGTAATGCGCACTTCGACGAATCCCGGACGGGCGTACATGGCAATCGTCGGGTTTGACTGCTTCGTCACTAAATCCATGAGCTTTTCTTCAATGAAGGCTTCGCCCATGTCGTAAATCTTGATGTACAGCGACTGGATATAGCCCTGGGAGCCAAAGGTGCGGAGCAAATAGGGCTTCAGCCGGTTCTCGTACATCCAGCGCATTTCCGTCGGCGGCCCCGGCAGGTGGACGAGAAGCTTGCCGCCCTTATGGATGGCTACGCCCGGCGCGGTGCCGGCTCCGTTGGAAAAGATATCGGCTCCGGCGGGAATCATGGCCTGACGCTTCTGATTTTCCGTCAGCTCCCGGCTGGGATGATGCTCCTTCACCCACCAGCGGATATCTTCGACGATGTCGGGATGATATTCCAGCGGCGCATCCATGACCTTGGCCCCGACGAGTTTCGTCACGTCGCCCTGCGTCGGCCCGAGGCCGCCCGTCGTGATGACGATATCGGCCCGAGACAGGGCCGTGCGAAATACCTGTTCCATCCGCTCGGGATTGTCGCCGACCGTCGTGTGGTATACGACGGAATAGCCGAGCCGATTGAGTTCTTTAGACAAATACCGCGAATTCTCGTTGACGATTTCTCCGAGCAGCAGCTCCGAGCCCGTCGTAATGAGTTCTACTAACACTGGATTCACCTCGCCGTCATACCAGCTCCGCTACTAAATCGTAAGCGAAGCCCTGAACGATGCGCACCTGCACCATATCGCCGGGCTGCACCGCTTCCGCATCTTCCAGATAGGTCAGGCCGTCTACTTCCGGAGCCTGCACCTCGATGCGGCCTACGGCCTGGCGCACGCCGCCTTCTTCCTGAATGCTTTCGACGAGGAAGGTATGAATCGTCCCCTCCAGCTCCTGATTGCGCCGTTCCGATACCTTGGCCTGAATAGCCATGAGAGCGTGATACCGTTCTTCCTTGACGTCTTCCGGAATCTGGCCGTCCATCCGTGCCGCTGCAGTGCCTTCTTCCTGGGAATAGGTAAAGACGCCGACGTCGTCGAATTCCGTTTCGTCGACAAAATCGCACAATTCCTGGAATTCTTCTTCCGTTTCGCCGGGAAAACCGACGATAAATGTCGAACGCAGGGTCAGTTTGCGGCCGTGGCTGCAAAGCTTCTTCATCAGATTGCGCACGTCTTCTTCCGAATCGCGGCGGTTCATGCGTTTAAGCACGGACTGGGAAATATGCTGCAGCGGCAGGTCGACGTAGGGGCAAATCTTTTCTTCTTCGACGATGAGATTCATCAATTCGTCCGTAAAATAAGACGGGTATAAATAAAACAGGCGGATCCAGCGGACGCCGTCTATTTTAACCAGCTCCCGCAGCAAATCGGGCAGGAGGGAGCGGCCGGCCAGATCGACGCCGTAGCTCGTCGTATCCTGGGCGATGATATTGATTTCCTTCACGCCGTCGGCAGCCAGCTGCTTTACCTCTTCTACGACCGACGCGACGGGACGGCTGCACAAGCGCCCCCGCACGTGCGGAATGATGCAGAAGGAGCAGCCGTTGTTGCAGCCTTCGGCTATCTTGACGTAGGCGCTGTACGACGGCGTCGTGCGCATGCGGCTCGTGTGCTCGTCGTACAAGTGGCTCACATCGTCCATGAAGCAGGCCCGTTCGCCCTGATTCGCCGCTTCGACGGCCTCCCATATCCGGTCCCACGAGCCCGTGCCCAGCAGGGCGTCGATTTCAGGCATTTCCTTCAGCAATTCTTCCTTATACTGCTGGCTGAGGCAGCCCGTCACGATCAGCAGGCGGCATTTGCCTGTTTTCTTATATTCAGCGGCCTGCAAAATCGTATTGACCGATTCTTCCTTCGCCTTTTCAATGAAGGTACACGTATTGACGATGATGATATCGGCTTCGGCCAAATCGTCGGTAATTTCCATCTGTTTATCGCGGAGAATGCCCAGCATTACTTCCGTATCGATGAGGTTTTTCGAGCAGCCCAGGCTGACGAATCCAATTTTTTCCATTTACGGCTCCTTTCCGAAGCGGACCGACTTAATCCACCAATCCTGCAGGGACCGGCGGCCTTCGGCCGTATATTGTTTTTTCACAGGGAACAGCGCCAGGCCGTCCCCTTTCGCGTCCAGGACGTTCTTTCCCGTATCGCTGGTATAGGTCAAATAGATGTGGTTTCTCCGCAGGATACCGTCTACGTCGTCCGAAAACAGCCAGTTCAGGAAGGCGTAGGCCATTTCGCCGTCGGTGCACCACTTGGTAATAGCCGCGCCGGTCAGCCAGTACGACGTGCCGTCGCGCGGATAGATGATGTAGATAGGCGCGCCGTCTTTGCTGTACTGACGGGCCATAGCCGCGTCGACGACGCCGGCGTCGGCGTCTCCTCCGGCTACGATGCGCACGTTCGACGACATAGACTGGGAATAAGACGTCACGTGGCGCTGCAGCTCGCGCAGATATCTTCCCGCGCCGTCTCTGCCCCGCATTTCCACAAAGGAGCAGAGGAAATCGCCGGCCATATCCATGGCCGCCAAGTCGGGAAAGACGAGGGTCAGGTTCGGGTCCTGAAACAGTTCGTCCCACGTCTGGGGGGACAATCCGTTGCGTTCATAATAGCTGCTGCTGATGATAAACACCATGGGATTCAGCCACAGTCCGGTCCAATACCCGCCGGCATCCTTCAAGGCCGGCGGCACGGCGTCGGTCTGAGGCGACGTATAGGCCTGAAGCATGCTGGCCTTCTTTTGATCCTGCAGCACCTGTTCCGACGCGATGATCATATCCGGCGGCGACGCCAAATCCGGCGTCTTCAGGAGCCGTCGGATCTGCCCGTCCGTGCGGGTCTGTACCTGCACGCGCCAGCCCGTCTTTTTATAAAATTCGTCGGCCAGTCCTTTGTTTACGTCGTCGGGCATGGCCGAATACACGACGAGATGCCGTTCGGCTTCATACGCGGCCTGCTCCTCCGCCTGCTTTTGTTTTTCCCATACGTAGCAGCTCAGTCCCAGCAGAGCCAGGATGAACACCGCCACGGCCATCAATGGCATATATCGTTTCATTTTCTTCCCCTCGTATCCCTGCGCCTCGTCTTCTTCGGCGGCTGCAAGCTGCCGCGGCGCTGCGGCGTCCGTTCCGGCTGCGCTCCTTTGAGACGGCGCGGCGGAATAAGGCATTTCGGTCCAAAACCGATGAGATCTCGCCGTCCGGCCTGGCACAGGGCCTTGTACACGATGTCGTAGTTCGCCGGGTTCTTATACTGCATAAGAGCCCGCTGCATCTGCTTTTCTTCCGGCCTGCGGGCGACGTATACCGTTTCGCCCGTCAGCGGATTCATTCCCGTATAGTACATGGCTGTCGACAAGCTGCCCGGCGTGGGAATAAAGTCCTGCACCTGCTCGGGCTGCATATGCATGTCCCGCAGAAATTCGGCCAGCTCCACGGCGTCGCGGAGCGTGCAGCCCGGATGGCTAGACATAAAATACGGCACGAGGTACTGTTTTTTGCCCAGCTTGCGGTTCGCCTCGTCAAACCACTCCTTAAATTTCAAAAAAGCATGTACGTCGGCTTTTCCCATCAGGTCCGTCACGTGCTTGACGACGTGCTCCGGCGCTACTTTCAGCTGGCCGCTGACGTGGTACTGACACAATTCTTCGACGAATTTCTTGTTATGATCCGCCAGCACGTAGTCATACCGCAGCCCCGATCGGACGAATACCTTTTTTACGCCCGGAACCTGCCGGATTTCCCGCAGGAGCCGTCGGTAGTCCTCGTGGGACGTGTCGAGATTCGGACAGACTTTGCTGCCGATGCAGTGGCGGTTGCGGCAGGCGCCGGATATGCGCTGCTTGCTGCAGGCTTCATGGCGGAAGTTAGCCGTCGGGCCGCCGACGTCGTGGATATATCCTTTAAAGTCAGGCAGCTCGGTCATCCGCTTCGCTTCCCGCAACAGCGATTCGTGGCTGCGGTGCTGGATAATCCGGCCCTGATGGCTCGTAATAGCGCAAAAGTGACAGTGGCCGAAGCAGCCGCGCTGGCTCGTCAGGCTGAACTGTACTTCCTGCAGGGCCGGCACGCCGCCGGCCTCGTCGTACATGGGATGCCAGCGCCGCTGAAAGGGCAGCTCGTAAATGGCGTCCATTTCCTCCGTCGTCAGCGGCAGGGCCGGCGGCGTCTGCACGACAAAGCGGTTTTCCGACGGCTGGATAATCGTCCGGCCGTGATAGGGATCCTGCTCTTCATATTGGATTTTAAAGGCCTCGGCAAAGGCTTTTTTGTCGTCCCGGACCTCTTCATAGGACGGGCACATGACGGCTTTATCCGACAAGGGCGCGCGGCTCGTCACATAGCAGATGCCGCGTATGTCGTACATTTCCGCCGTCGTCTTCCCTTCGGCCAGGGCATCGGCAATCTCGGCGACGGACCGCTCACCCATGCCGTAGCTTAAAATATCGGCCTTGCTGTCCAACAAGATCGAATGGCGGACCTTATTGGACCAGTAATCGTAATGGGCGAAGCGCCGCAGGCTGGCTTCAATGCCGCCGATAATGATCGGCACGTCCTTATAGGCTTCGCGCATGCGGTTGGCGTAGACGATCGTCGCCCGTTCAGGCCGGCGTCCCGTTTCTCCTCCCGGCGAATAGTTGTCGCGGCTGCGGAACTTCTTCGCCGCCGTCTTTTCATTCAGCATGGAGTCGAGATTTCCCGCCGTAATCAACGCCGCCAGGCGCGGCCTGCCCAAAGCCTTGAAAGGCTCTGCGCTGTGCCAGTCCGGCTGGGATATGATGCCGACGCGGTATCCCCGGCTCTCCAGGACGCGGCCGATGACCGCCGCGGCAAAGCTGGGGTGGTCGACGTAAGCGTCGCCGTTAATATATACGAAGTCGAGTTGGTCCCAGCCCCGTTCTTCCATATCCCGGCGGCTGGTCACTAAAAATTGACTGCTCATACTTCTCCTCTTATATCATAATCCACACAATTAACAGCAGGAACAGAATCACGCCGGCAATAATCGTAATTTCCGGCCATTTTCCATTTCTGCCTTTTTTCTTTGCTTCCTTGTGTTTCGCTCGTTTCTTGTCTTTGCTCCGGCGTACGGGCATGGCGGCCCGCACCTCCGGCTGCGGCGTCCGCCCGGTCAGCGACGCCTTATACGTGTCCACCAGCGCGCCGCCGTCCATTCCCAGGCAGTTTCCGTAATTTCGGATAAAGCCCTTGACGAAGACGACGCCGGGAATATCGTCATATCTATCTTCTTCCAGTGCGGCCAGGTACTGGCGCTTAATATTCAACGCATCGGAAATTTCCTTCAATGTCCGCCCCTGCCGTTCCCGTTCCGTTCGTAAAACTTCTCCAACAGTTGGCACTCTATCCCCTCCTCTTACGTTGTATCTTTTTATTATATACCATATGGCAGAAGATGGGAACTGTTCTACATATTGCTCAAATATTTCTGCTGCACCTCGTCGGCAGTCATCAATATATCTCTGGCCTTGCTGCCGTTATTCGGGCCGACGATGCCCATGGCTTCCATCATGTCAATCATGCGGGCGGCCCGGGTGTAGCCGACGCGGAACCGGCGCTGCAGCATGGAGGCCGACGCCTGTCCCGTTTCCAGCACCATGTCGATAGCCTGGGGCATGAGGTCGTCTTCAAAGAATTCGCCTTCTCCGCCGCCGTTTTCTTCCTGGGCCTTCTGGACGGACTCGCTGTACTGCGGACGGCTCTGGGCTTTGATGTATTCGACGACCTTGTCGATTTCCCCGTCGGAAATAAACGCGCCCTGGACGCGCAGGGGCTTCGATGCCCCCATGGGATAAAAGAGCATGTCGCCCTTGCCGATGAGCTTTTCCGCGCCGGCCATATCGAGAATCGTCCGCGAATCGACCTGGCTCGATACGGCAAAGGCAATGCGGCTCGGCACGTTGGCCTTAATCAAGCCGGTCAGCACGTCGACAGACGGGCGCTGCGTCGCCAGGACGAGGTGCATGCCGCAGGCCCGGGCTTTCTGAGCCAGACGGCAAATCGATTCTTCTACGTCGCTGGACGCGACCATCATCAAGTCGGCCAATTCGTCAATGATGATGACGACAAAGGGCATGGCCGTTTCCGGATGCAGCTCGTTATACCGCGAAATATCGCGGGTCTTCGTGTCGGCAAACCGCTTGTAGCGGTCGTCCATTTCCCGCACGGCCCAGCGGAGGACGCTGGCCGCTTTTTTCGGGTCCGTCACGACAGGCGTCAGCAAATGAGGCAGGCCGTTGTAGTTCGACAATTCGACGACCTTCGGGTCAATGAGGATGAGCTTGACGTCCTCCGGCCGCTGCTTAAACAAGATGCTGGCAATAAAGGTATTAATGCATACGCTCTTGCCCGAGCCCGTCGAGCCGGCGACGAGAAGGTGAGGCATCTTCGTCAAATCGGCGATAACCGGGTTGCCGGCAATGTCCTTGCCCAGGCTGACGGGCACGCCACCGGCGGCCAGGCGGAAGGCATCCGTATCCAATACGTCGCGGAGCATGACGCCGGACAATTTTTTATTCGGCACTTCGATGCCCACGGCAGCCTTGCCGGGAATCGGCGCTTCAATGCGGATATCCGTCGCCGCCAGCTTCAAGGCCAAATCGTCGGCCAGATGGACGATCTTGCTGACCTTGACGCCTGCCGCCGGCTCTAATTCATACCGCGTAACGGCCGGGCCCTGGCTGGCGTTCAGGATTTTAGCGTCGATATTAAAACTCTGCAGCGTTTCCTGCAGGATGCGGGCGTTCTGCCGCACTTCGTCGCTCACGCCGCCGCTCTGCTCCTTACCGTGCTGCAAAATGGACAACGGCGGCAGGCGATACGTCCGTTCCCCCTGCGCCGTAGGCACCGCGCTGGCTCCGGCCGGGCCGATATCGGCAGCCGTCGCCGTCTGCTCTACTTCGACCGGCTTGATATGGGCCAGCTCTTCGTCCAGCACGTCCGTCGTACCAGCGAGAGACGGCCGGTCTTCACCAGCCTCTTCAGCGTCACAGTTCTCATCTTCCGGCTCATAGGCCCGTTCATCTTCCGGCAGCTCATAGGCCTCCTCCCGGGCTGTATCGGCATCGTCGGCCAAATCGACGCGCGCCGCGCCGCTTTCAGCATAGACAGGCGTATAGGCCACGTCGTCTTCCTCTGTTCCTTCTGGCGGCGCAGGCTCCAACGGCACGGGCGTCTTCGGCAGGTCCAAGGCCGCCCGTTCTTTTTCTTCTTCCTTCTGGAAATCAAAAATATGGGGCCGGTGCCATTCTTTAATAGCCGTAGACGCGCCCTGCAGGCCTTCGACTGCTTTATCCGACATCTTGGACACTTCCTCCGACGCCTTATGCGATACGAGCGTCACAGGCTTGGAAATAGACCATTTTTTCCATATAATCGCCGTCACGACGCAGGCGATGATAAGCACCAGTACGGCGCCGAACTGTCCCAGAAGCTCCCGAAGGGCCGAAGACAGCACCGCCCCGATGAGGCCGCCGCCGACGCGCAGGCTCGCCGGCATAAATTCCGTCCCTTCAGGAATAAAGACGACGTGAATCCAGGTCAAAAATAAGCTGTATATCCAAAACCCGACCAGCCATTGCTTCGTAACAGGGCAGGCCTTGCGGACCATGATGTACTTCAGCCCCAGCACGATGAGGGACAGGGACGCGACGATGCGGCCGAAGCCAAAGCCATAGGCCAGCAGCCCGTCCAGGGAATAGCCGACGCTGCCCGTGTCGACGCCGATAATGCCGATCGTCGCAAAAATTCCCAAAAAGATACAGACCAATCCGATAATTTCAAATTTCAGCAGGGACGCGCCTTGCTTCGCCGTCCCCGTTTTCTTTCTCCGTCCCGCCGTCCGGCCAGTCTTGCGGGTCTTACGTTCTGCCATTCCATTCACCTTCTATATCTCACTTGCCGCCCCGCCGTTCTCGCCAGCGCGCGGCTATGTCCTTTTCCTTGCCGTAAGCCGACGGCTTGTAATAGGTCTTGTCTTTCAGCGGGTCCGGCAAATACTGCTGTTCTACCCAGCCGCCGGGGAACGAATGGGGATACTGATACCCCTCGCCCCGTCCCAGGGAAGCGGCGCCGCTGTAGTGGCTGTCCCGCAAATAAGCCGGCACGTCGCCGCAGCCGCCGCGGCGCACGTCGGCCAGAGCCGCGTCGACAGCCATGTAGGCGCTGTTGCTCTTCGGCGCGCAGGCCACGTACACGACGGCTTCCGCCAAGATAATCCGGCCTTCAGGCCAGCCGACGAACTGCACGGCCTGAGCCGCCGCGTTGGCAATGACCAAGGCCTGCGGGTCGGCCAGCCCTACGTCTTCGGCGGCGCAGATGACCAGCCGTCTGGCGATAAAGGAAGGCTGCTCGCCCCCTTCGATCATGCGGGCCAGATAGTGGAGGGCCGCGTCGGGATCGGAGCCGCGCATGCTCTTGATGAAGGCCGACGCCGTATCGTAATGGGTGTCGCCCTTTTTATCATACGTATACACCTTGCGGCCGGCCACCTTTTCTACGACGTCATGGCTCAGCTCTCCCCCGTCGGGCACGAGCATGGCCGCCTGCTCCAGCAGGTTCAGCCCTACGCGGGCGTCGCAGTCGGCCAGGCGGGCCATCGTCCGCAGGACTTCTTCCGACGCGGCGAGATGATGAACTCCCAGCCCTTTTTCCGTATCCCCCAGGGCCCGACGCAGCACAGCGGCAATAGCTTCTTCCGACAGGGGCGACAGGGGCACGACGCGCAGCCGCGACAACAGGGGCCGGTTCACTTCAAAATAAGGGTTCTCCGTCGTCGCGCCGACGAGGATGACCGTACCGTCTTCCACATAGGGCAGCAGGACGTCCTGCTGTCCCTTGTTGAAGCGATGGATTTCGTCGATAAATAAAATCGTCCGCCGCTGATACAGGTGCACGGCGTCCTTCGCTTCCTGAATGACCTTGCGCAGCTCCGCCGTGCCAGCCGTGACGGCGTTCAGGCGGACGAAGCGGCTGTTCGTTTCGCAGGCGATGACGTGAGCCAAGGTCGTCTTGCCGACGCCCGACGGCCCGTACAGCAGCAGGGACGGAATGGTGTCGCGCTCAATCATGGCTCGCAGAAACGTCCCCGGCCCGACAATCTGTTCCTGCCCGTATATTTCATCCAATGTCTGCGGCCTCATCCGGACGGCTAAGGGCTCGAAGGACGCCTTCTGCCGCTCACTGGCCATAGAAAATAAATCGTCTCCGCTCATTTGTTTGCTCCTCAGACTAAATAGAACGCCGCCAAGAAATCTTAGCGGCGACATGTATGTAAAACGTACGTATTATGAACAAGAAAAGAAGCCCCACCATGCCGTTTATAAACCGAGTTTTGAGCCTGCCTAAGCAGGTGGGTGTCCTCCTACAGAGGTCAGCAGTCCAGTGAAGGCATTGCTTCGCTATGCAGAGTCCGGACTCCCAATGTAAAAGATGTTGGTTCAAAACATCGAGACCATTTACGTACACAGTAGGGTTTTCTCTTGTTCCTAGTATAATAAAAAACGATTGTAAAATCAAGCCTTGACAATTTATTCCTCTTTGTTCCATGCATATTTCTTATGCATTTAAGAAATACTTGTACGAAAAAGCAAGGAATATCTTGTATTGCAGGACTTGATAAACGAAAAAAGCTGCCGGGACGAGCCGTGCAGCTTTTTCCGTCACATCGGGACTATGTGAAATAGGTCCCTATTATTTTAATACGCTCTTTACCGTGTTGGCTACGTTTTCTGCCGTGAAGCCGAATTTTTCGAAAAGCAGTTCTGCCGGAGCCGAAGCGCCGAAGCCCTGCATCGTAACGGTCGCGCCGTCGAGGCCGACGTATTTGCCCCAGCCGAAGTCGGAAGCCGCTTCTACGGCTACGCGGGCGCGGACATTGGCCGGAAGGACCTGAGCCTTGTAGGCGTCGTCCTGCTGTTCGAAGAGTTCCATGCAGGGCATGCTGACGACGCGGACGTCGACGCCTTCTTTCGCCAGCATATCCTTGGCTTCCACAGCCAAAGATACTTCGGAGCCGCTGGCGATGATGATTGCGTCAGGCGTTTCCTTCGCCGCGTCGGCTACGATATAGCCGCCCTTCAGGGCTTCCTTGCTGCTGCCGGCAAGCTGCGGCAGGTTCTGGCGGGTCAGGACGAGAGCCGTCGGCGTTTCCTGGCTCGTAACGGCCAGATACCAGCCGGCAGCCGTTTCCGTCGCGTCGGCCGGACGGAATACGTTGACGTTCGGCGTAGCCCGGAGCATAGCCAGCTGTTCGATCGGTTCGTGCGTCGGGCCGTCTTCGCCGACGCCGATGCTGTCGTGAGTCAGTACGTAAGTCGTCGGCAGCTTCATCAAAGCGGCCAGGCGAATCATCGGCTTCATGTAATCGCTGAATACGAAGAAGGTGCCGGCATAGGGACGGAGGCCGCCGTGGAGAGCCAGGCCGTTGGTCATGCCGCCCATAGCCAGTTCGCGGACGCCGAAGTGGAGGTTGCGGCCGCCATAATTGCCCTTGCTGAAATCGCCGGCGTCGTCCATGTACGTCTTGTTGGACGGAGCCAAATCGGCGCTGCCGCCGATGAGCTGCGGCACGAGGTCTTTCAGGCGGTTGATCATGATGCCCGACAGGTTGCGCGTGGCCTGCGGCTTGTCGGCGTAGGCCCAGAAGTCTTCATTTTCCAGAAGAGCCTGCGCGTCTACGGTGCTGTGGAAGGCGTCCCATTTCGCTTTCATATCGGGATATTTCGCTGCGTAGTCAGCAAACAAGGCGTTCCAGGCATCTTCTGCCGCCGCGCCCTTTTTGCTCAGTTCTTCGTAATGAGCGTAAACTTCGTCGGGAACATAGAACGGTTCCGTGCTTGGCCAGCCGAGGTTTTCCTTCATGGCGACGATGTTTTCTTCTCCCAATGGCGAGCCGTGAGCCGAAGCCTTGCCCTGCTTCGCCGGGCAGCCGTAGCCGATCTGGGTATGAATCGTAATGAAGGACGGATGTTCCGTATCGGCTTTCGCTTCTTCAATAGCTTTGCCGATAGCTTCCAAATCGTTGCCGTCGGCAACTTCCAGCGTCTGGAAGCCGAAGGCCTGCATCCGTTCCTGCACGTTTTCCGTAAAGGCGATATCCGTGCCGCCTTCGATGGAGATGTTGTTGCTGTCGTACAGGACGATCAGCTTGCTCAGGCCCAGCGTGCCTGCCAAAGAGAAGGCTTCCGAGGAGATGCCTTCCATCATGCAGCCGTCGCCGCCGAGGACGAAGGTGTAATGGTCAACGACGGGATATTCGGGCTTGTTGAATACGGCTGCCAAATGAGCTTCGGCCATTGCCATGCCGACGGCCATGGACATGCCGGCACCCAGGGGGCCCGTCGTAGCTTCTACGCCGACGGTGTGGCCGTATTCGGGATGGCCCGGCGTCAGGGAGCCGTCCTGGCGGAACTGCTTCACGTCGTCGAGGGTCAGGCCGTAGCCGAAGAGGTGCAGCAGCGAATAGAGCAGCATGGAGCCGTGGCCGCCGGACAAGATAAAGCGGTCGCGATCGGCCCATTTCGGATTTTTAGCGTTGTGCTTCATATGGTTAGCCCACAATTCGTATGCAATCGGCGCGGCGCCCAAGGGAAGGCCCGGATGGCCGGAGTTTGCCTTTTGAATGGCGTCTGCCGACAACACGCGGATTGCATTTACACAAGTCGTGTCAATTGTACTCATGATTTACTCTCTCCTTTATACATTCCTTATAAACATACATACCTTTATTATGGTAAACCCCGGCGATTCTGTCAATCCTCAATTCGCAAAAAACAGAGACCGCTGCAGAATCGCCTTCATGTTCTCCGCCGGATAGGGTATAATGAAAACCGTACGGACATCTTGTCATCAGAAAGGACCTGTCATGGATAAAAAATATTTCTTTTTCGATATCGACAACACCTTAGGCCTCAGCATTTCCAGCATCATTCCGGCTGATACGGCCTACTGCCTGCGCCAGCTCCGGCGGCGTGGCCATTTCGTTTCCATCGCCACGGGCCGCCTGCAGTGCGACGCCCAGCATTTTGCCGACCGCTACGGCATTCCGGCCGTCGTATCCGACGGCGGCAACAGCCTGTCCCTCGACGGCGAAATCTTGGAAATGGAAGGGCTGCCCCTGGAGCCGTGCAAAGCCCTCCTGCGCGAGCTGGACGAACGCCGCCTTCCCTGGGCCGTCGTGACGGACAACACGATATGCCGCTATACGCCCTACGCCGACTACCCCTGTGCCGACCCGAAGAACTACATGAAAACGGTCGTGCGCCCCGTCGCTATCGACAGCCTCGACGCAGTCTATAAGATTACCTACGCCCGGCCGGCAGACGAACAAAACGAGCCGGACCGGCAGGGCCTTCCGCACCTGACCTACTTAGACCATACGTACCTCGTCGAGCCGACAGATAAGGGAAAGGGCATTCTCAACATGCTGAAGCGCGTCGGCGGCAGGCCCGAAGACGCCGTCGTCTTCGGTGACGGGCTGAACGACATTTCCATGTTCCGCAAGCCCTTCTTTTCCATCGCCATGGGCAACGCCAAGGCGGAGTTGAAAGAACGGGCCGACTATATTACAGACGACAACGACAAAGGCGGCATCCTTCATGCCTGCGTCAAATTCGGCTGGATATAACATGTTATAGGCACTACGACAAAATGGGCAGACCTGCGGGCCTGCCCATTTTTAGCTTTCTCTATAGAGTTGGCATTACATCCTCGACGCCAGGTCTACCAGGCGAAAGACGTCGTTTTTCTGTCCGTCGCCGCCGTCCTGGCCGCCATGAGGCGCGTCTTTCTTATGTTCCCTTGGCTTTTCATCTTCAGCCTCTTCGTCGCTGGCCGCCGCAGCTTCGTCAGCTTCTTCGCTGATGACGGCCTTCGCTTCGTTGAGCTGATGATTTTTAGCCAAGAAGGCGTCGCGCTCAGCCGGAGATACGACCTTAATCGTAATCTGCCCGTCGCCCTTGACGATGTAAGGCGTAGCGATAGACGACTTAGCGTCTTCCCTGTCGCCCGTATCGTTCAGTCCGCGCTTGTCGGGCTTGACGATATCCTTATTCTGCACCGGCGGTTCTTTGCCGCGGATTTTTTCCTTCACGACCTTTTCGCCGCCGTCGTCAATCATGCTAACGCCTTGCTGCAAAATTTCGATAACCAAATCGTTATTAGCGTCTTCGCCTTCGATGGTTTTCTTCAAATCGGCGAAATCCTTGTAATGGCGCAGCCGCTCGAGAATTTCATCGGTCAGGTTATAGCGCTGCTTTTCAATCAAGTACGGCAGGGGGATCACGCCGCCGCCGCGGATTTCCAGGACCATGTCGCCGAGGGGCTGATCCTTGGGGACGGTAAAGCTCATAGTCTTTACCTCATCGGCGCCGCGGTACGGGTGAAGCTTGACCCGGAAATACACGTTGTCGCCGGGGCTGACGACGACGGGGGCCGCCGTCGCGTCGACGATGCGCGCTTCTTTCTTAGCCTGCGTAATGTCGACGTTCATCTCGATATCCAGCACGGGATAGTCAATGAATTCGTTGTGCTTGAGTATATCCAGCACGTTGTACAGCTCGTCGATGCTCTTCTCGTTGATGTTGTCGACAGAGTAGTACATGTTGTGACGGCTGATGTCCTTATCCCGGCCGTTAGACGACCGGATCGTATAGGACAAGGTCGCCGTGCCGCCGCCGCTGCGGTCGATGGTTTTGTTGACCGTATTGTATACCGTCGTGGCCGCCAGGACCGGCGTCAGCTCGTTGTCTTCAATAATCTTGACCCGCTTTACGTTATTCGCGCCCGTATCGGTGTCACGGATATTGATAGTCACGGGGATGCCCGCCGTCAGCCGTCCGTACAGGCCGGCAATGCCTGCTCCCCGGTCCTGGTTGATGCGGCCGATTTCCGCGCCTACGGACCCTAGCTTGAAGGAGCTGGACATATTATTGACAATGGTAAAAATATAGGCGTTGTGCATGAAGTAATTCATGCTGCCCTTTTTCAGGAACGGATGGCCGAAAGCGACGATGTTGTCGCCGTCTACGTAGGTCACCGTGCCGATAGCGCCCATCTTCATATCGCCGTTGACCAGCGACGCGGCTACGGAGCTGCCCGCTTCCAAAGGCGCAGGCGCTTCGTCGGCCGCCGCCGAGGCCGTATTGACGGGCATGAAGTTGTACTGCGGCAGCTTGGACGTCATCCATTCTGTCGACACGCCGTCGAAGCCGCTCACCATGAGAGGCGTCGCGATGGGAATCAGCGACGATTCCCTGGCGTTGAACGGACGGATTTCTTCCTTCGTCGGCACGTTCCACAGCTTGAGCATATCGCCGATAGGCGTAATCATGCCGACGCGGGAATTCGTAAAGGACCAGCCGTAGGCGATGGCCCCGACGAGCTTGCCGTCGATATACACGGGGCTGCCGCTCATGCCCTGGGCGATGCCGCCCGTTTCCTCTATGAGCGGCCCGGAAAACTTCGCCAGTATCAAATCGCCGGACGGGCCGCTGTTTTTCATGACTCCCAGTATTTCTACGGGAAATGTTTCTATCGTATTGCCGTGAACTACCGTCTTAGCGTATCCCGTCATGCCCTCGCGCACTTCGCTGACGTTCATGAAGTCCTGGGCAAAGGCAGTGAGAGACATAGCGCAGCAAACGGCAGCCAGGCATGTCCGCGCGGCGAGACGCCGCAGCATGCGTAATCGTATCATTAAGATTCTTTTCCTCTTATTTCTCTTCCACAATAATTACGGCAGTTCCCCGCTTGACAGCCGTTCCCGGGGCTACCAAAACCTGCTTTACGATGCCGTCGGAGGCGGCCCGCGCTGCCGGCATAGGGCCGGCCAGGGAATCGACGGTCAGCAGGACGTCGCCCTGCTTCACTGCCGTCCCGGCAGGAGTAATGGAAACGACCGTTCCGCCTAATACAGACGGATACGAAACGTCGGCGGCAAAGGCCGCCGCGGCGCTCATGCACAAGGCAGCGGAAACCATCAGGGTACGCAGCCATTTCATGTCAAATCCCTCCTTAGATACACGTTTATATATCTTCAAAACTATCTTTCAGCTGATTCATGGCCTGGAGCGACTTGCCGGCTCCGTTAGCCACGCACAGCAGCGGCTCGTCGCACAGGTATGCCGCCATGCCCGTCGTCCGGGAAATGAGGCGGTCCAGTCCGTCGAGGAGCATGCCACCGCCGGTCAGGACGATGCCGTGGTCGGCAATATCTGCCGCCAGCTCGGGCGGCGTCTTTTCCAAAATGGACAGGACGGCCCGCAAAATCCGCTGTATGGGCTCGTCCAGAGCCCGGCGGATTTCCTGGGAATCGATGTCCATGACGACGGGCAGGCCCGTCTCCGTACTGCGGCCGCGGACGTCCGCCGTGAGGCTGCGGCCGTCGGGCAGGGCCGTGCCGATGAGTATTTTCAGCTCTTCCGCCGTGCGGCTGCCGATGGTAATATGCTTTATCTTTTCCAAATAATGGATAATCGCTTCGTCAAAGGTATTGCTACCGATGCGCAGGGATTCGCTGATGACGATGCCGCTGAGGCTTAAAATAGCCACGTCCGTCGTGCCGCCGCCGATATCGATGACCATGGAGCCGTTCGATTCGGCAATATCGAGACCTGCGCCGATAGCCGCCGCCAAAGGTTCCTCCATGACGACGGTTTTGCGGGCTCCGGCCTTGCGGGCCGCTTCCATGACGGCGCGCCGTTCGACATTCGTAATGCCCGACGGCACGCAGATAATGACCCTCGGCTTGAAAAACAACGCCTTGCCAATGGCCTTGCGGATAAAATACTGCAGCATGTACTCCGTCGCGTCGTAATCGGCGATGACGCCGTTCTGCATCGGATGGTAGGCGTGAATATGCCGCGGCGTCCGCCCCAGCATCGACTGGGCTTCCCTGCCGATGGCGATGACCTGGTTCGTCGCCTTGTCGACGGCGATGACCGCCGGCTCGTTGACGACGACGCCCTGATGCTTGACATAGACGAGGACGTTCGTCGTACCCAGATCGATCGCAATATCACTTCCCAGCCAGTTCGCCAGGGACAGCGAATGCGCCAGGCCGGAACGGGCTTTTTTCTTAGTTTTCTTCTTCGTCAATATTGACCCGAACAATATCAGCACCTAACCTTTGTAATTTCAATACGAGATTATCGTAGCCCCGGTCGATATGGTACAAGTACCCGACTTCCGTTTCGCCTTCAGCGACGAGGCCTGCCAGGACGAGAGCCGCGCCGGCGCGCAGGTCCGTCGCGTTGACCGCCGCCCCTTTGAGCTTCGGCACGCCTTCTACGATAGCACTGCGTCCTTCAATGCGGATCTTCGCCCCCATGCGCTTAAATTCGTCGACGTGCATGAAGCGGTTTTCAAAGACCGTCTCCGTAATGACGCTCGTGCCCTGGCAAATCGTCGCCAAGGCCATGAACTGAGCCTGCATATCGGTCGGGAAGCCGGGATAGGGCAGGGTCTTGACGTCGGCAGGACGCATGGGCAGATGCCCGATGACCCGAATGCCGTCGATATCCTCGATGACCTCGGCCCCTACTTCCTTCAATTTCGCCACGACGGGCTTCAAATGCTCCGACAAAGCGTTTTCTACGAACACGTCGCCGCCGGACATGGCCGCGCCGATCATAAAGGTGCCCGCTTCAATTCGGTCGGGAATAACCGAATGCGTCGCGCCTCGCAGCTCCTTGACGCCTTCGATGCGGATGACATTCGTGCCGGCGCCGCGGATATTGGCCCCCATGCTGTTCAGATAGGTCGCCAGGTCAACGATTTCCGGCTCTTCTGCCGCGTTTTCCAGGACGGTCTTGCCTTCGGCCAGCGAAGCGGCCATGAGGATGTTTTCCGTCGCGCCGACGCTGGGGAAATCGAGGTAAATCTGCGCCCCTTTCAGGCCGTTGGGAACCGTCGCTTCAATGTCGCCGTTTTCCAGGTTGATGACGGCGCCCATGGCCTCAAAGGCCTTCAGATGCAGGTCGATAGGCCGGGCGCCGATGGAACAGCCGCCGGGCAGGGAAATCTTCGCCCGGCCTTTGCGAGCCAGCAGAGGCCCCATGACCAGGAAGGACGCCCGCATGCGCCGCACGAGGTCGTACGGCGCCGACGTCGACGACAAATTCGACGCGTCGATTTCCAACACGCCCTTCTGCGGATTTTCTATATGAACGCCAAGAGATTCGATGACGTCGCAGACCGTATGGACGTCGTCTAATTTCGGAATTTCCGTCAATGTGCTCTTCGTCGTTCCCAGCATGGACGCGACGATAATCGGCAGCACGGCATTTTTAGCCCCGCTGACGCGAACAGTACCCATTAAGGGCTTTCCACCATGAATAACCAGCTTCTCCAATTCCGGTGCCTCCTAAACAGAATTCGATATATAAGACAGGCAGGATGCTTCGGCAGCTAAAAAGACGCGGCACTCTGCCTATTGTGATTTTATTTACTATCAAGTCATTGTACCATAAAAGGTAGGAAACTAAAAGAGGTGGACAGGGAAAAGATAAAGCTCTTACAATCAATTTACCTGATGTAAAAGGATTTGTTATACATCGTAATATGTCTTTAGTACGAAGCAGATTGCCTGTCCCAGTACCAGATCGGCCTTTCTGATACAACCGTTACGCTTCTTTCCCTACTGTAAAGTAAAAATGGAGCTGCCGCACGAAGAGGAAATAATTCTTCATTCGGCGACAGCCCCGTTTATACCGGAATGTCAATCTCAGCGAATATGATGTTAACAACTTGTTGCAAAATATCGTCAGGTAATTGCTCTATGACTCGATAGGTTCTCGCCTCTATATCCAGAGCCCGGATATGTTCGCATAAAATACATCCCGTGGTTTTCGTTCTTTCATCCAGCGGCACATGCAGAGGGAAATGATTCATCGTATTTGTGATAGAGCAAACAATTACCATGCTCGTCTTTGCGTTAAATGTGTCATTGCTAACGACAACGGCTGGGCGATACCCTGCCTGTTCATGTCCTGCACGGGGATTTAAATTTACTTTGATAATTGTTCCTTGTTTTACCATATTTCCTTACCTACCGGGTCGCCCCAATCTATCGTTTCTTTTTCGTATGTGCCGTCATAATTAGCAAACAATTCCTCAATCGTCTTCCTCTTGTGCGGTTTGATGATCAGGTTGCCGTCCTGCGCAGACATTTCCACCACTTCGTTATCATCCCAATCCAGTATATCAATGATATTCTTCGGGATTCGGATGCCTTGAGAGTTACCCCATTTTTGAATTTTTACCGTAACAGCCATGCCTCTCACTCCCTTCTGTATATACATAGTATATACTACAAGAAGAAGAGCGTCAACGAATTTAAAATTCCACCGCTTCATACTTCAGCTCAAAAGCGTCTTTTGCCATTATCTGCACAGTATCTTTGGTTCGGGCCGACTGCAAGTAACTGTACAACTTTTTATTTTATAATACTATTAGTCCTGAACAATAGCAGTATCTACTAACCAAGAGTTTTCTAATTACAAAAAAAAGAGACTCCCTTGCGAGAGTCCCTTCGCGTTATGCCGAACAGCATTACAAGTGAATGCTCCATTTCGCGCTCTTGTCGAAGCGGTGGAACGTGTCGATAAAGCGAATCGTGCCGCTCTTATAGCGCATGACGACGGAGTTGGTGCGGGCGCCGCCGCCGAAATACTGGACGCCGCGCATCATCGGCGTGTTCGTAATAGCCGTCGCCGAGAAGATGCAGTCGTCGCCTTTGACCAAATCGTCAATCGTCATGACCTTGTTGAGATCCATGATGCCCATTTCGTAGCACCGCTTCCGTTCTTCTTCCGTGTACGGAATCAGGCGGGCCTGCATATCGCCGCCGAGGCATTTGAGAGCCGCCGCGGCCAGTACGCCTTCCGGCGCGCCGCCAATCCCCATAAGGACGTGAACGCCTGAGCCTTCAATGCCTACGTCGACAGCCGGCGATACGTCGCCGTCCGTGATGAGTTTGATGCGCGCGCCGGCGTCGCGGCAGTCGTTGATGATTTCCTGATGCCGTTCGCGGTCGAGGATGACGACGGTCAGATCGTCAATGCTCCGTTCCAGCCCTTCGGCAATGCGGCGCAGGTTTTCCTGCACGGGCTTGTTCAAATCAATACGCCCCTTGGCGCGCGGCCCGACGCAGAGCTTTTCCATATACATATCCGGCGCGTGGAGCAGATTGCCCTTGCCGGCGATGGCGATAACGGCGATAGACCCATCCTGACCCTTTGCCGTTAAATTCGTCCCTTCCAGAGGATCGACGGCAATATCCACCGGCGTGCCGCCGGCGCCGACTTTTTCGCCGATATACAGCATCGGCGCTTCGTCCATTTCGCCTTCGCCGATGACGACGGTCCCGTCGATAGGCACGCTCGACAAGATCGAATGCATGCCGTCGACAGCCAGCTGGTCTGCCCCCATCTTGTTGCCTTTCCCCATGAGTCGGCCTGCTTTAACGGCCGCCGCTTCCGTAACGCGAACGAATTCCAGTGTGAGCACTCTGTCCATATTCCTGCCTCCTGTTGCTGTACGATTAAGCCGGAGCCTGTACCTGTCCGCAAATCCGCCGGCTCGCCGGACCTGCGGCAGCATATCCCGCATCGTGCGATGCCTTTCCTGCTGTACTACTTCTACGCTGTCTGGATAAAGTCCTGCCCTAGGATTTGTATAAATATAGTACACTTTATTTAAGAGAAAGCACAAAAAAACGCCTGCCGAAGCAAGCGCCGCTTATGCTAAAAACGTAACTAGACGTTCTGTATGTAATTGACATCCTCCGCTCCGTCCCGTACACGATACAAAGAGGTGATGCGTACATCAAACGGCAGGCGGTAATTGCGCCCCAGAATCGGGGTGATGCGTATGGATTCTATCAATGCTATTTAGTGTTACTGATAGTATTGTTCTATCTCATTTCGCATAAACAAAAGTAGCCGCCCTGCTCCCCAGCAACTGCGACTACTCTTGTTCGTAAATAAATGGGGCTAGCCGTTTGTCGGCGCAGCACCTTATTTTCATCTTTATTGTACGAAATGACGGGACGGCCGTCAAGTATCTTTTCTGTATAACGAACGAGAGCCGGACATCACAGAGATGTCCGGCTCTCGTCATATATTACGTCTGATTCCTATGTCTTCTATGCAAGGAAAACCATCGCTTGCGGCAGTCGGCGCAGCAGAAGGCCGTCCGCTTGTCCTTGGCGTCCCGTATGTCGACGAGGACGCCGCAGTTCCGGCAGTGGAAGGTATTCTGTACGGTCTGGGATTTCACGTTTTTAGAATGCTTCCAGTACAGCCGCTCGCAGTGGGGCGAGCAGAATTTTCTCCGCTTATCTGCCCTATGTTTCACCACGACCAGCTTGCCGCAGCGCAGGCAGCGGAAGGTACGAAGCGTCTTTCCTGCTGCCCGCTGGGACGGCGGCATTTCGTCCTCATGGCGATGCCGGTACGCATAGCGCCGGCAGACAGCACTGCAATACTTCTGCGAAATGCGGTCGGCTATAAAGGGTTTGCCGCAGACCGGGCATATTGCTTCCCGCTCCACTGCTCCTTATACCTTCCAGTTCATGCCGACGTTGAATTGATACGTGTCTTCGTTGTCATTGCCGAAGATCTTTTCTACGTCGAGGAACATGTACGTCCCCTTGCTGAACTGATGGGAGAAGCCGAGGCCCACGTCGTACCAGGTGCCTTCGTTTTCGTAGGTCGTATCGAGGCGGCCCGTTTCGTCGAAGGCGCTGATATCCTGATCGCCTAAGAATTCATGGAGCACGTCGGCCTTGATATAAAAGGTACTCGTGTCGCTGACGTCCTTGCCGAGGCGGAAGCCGACGCGGCCAATCAAGCTGTCAATAGCGTCGAGTTGTACGCTCGTACCCTGGCTCGTCGTGTAGTCGGCGTCGGTCACATGGGCATACTGGAGCTGCGCCTGCGGTTCGATGTACCAATCGCCGCCTAAGGATTTCTTGCGGCCGTATTCAGCGCTGGCCGAGTAGACGAAGTTGCTGTAGTCACCGGTAATCTTTTCGCCCAATTCGCTGTAGATGTCGAAATCATTGGACAGGCGGCCGAACTTCAATACGTAGTCCGTGTAGTGGCCCTTGTTGCCCAGCCACGTATCGTAGAACCATACGCCGCCGCGGCGAACGTCGCCTTCGCCGGCAACGTTATGGTAATCGGCCGTACCGCGCATGTAGTCGAATACGACGCCCTGACGGTGTTCACCATCTTCCCGGTCGCCGACCTTGCGGTCATAGCCTAATTCAAACATGGTGTTCTTGCTGCGGAAGGCGTCGGACTTGCCGATGCGGTCGTGACGCATACGAACCCAGAGGCCTTCATCGCCGTCGATGTATCGCGCTTCGCCCATGCGCTTATTCAGGCGGTCCATGTATACGGCGTTGGAGTAGTTGACCTTGGACATAGCAATGATAGTTTTGCCAGCGTTAGACGTCGATTCGTCTTTTCTGCCGATAAGCTTGAAGTTCGTCGTTTCATCGACAGAGCCGTCAACCGCAGTGGTATCATCGGCAGCAGCCGTATCGTCCAGCAGCATGATGCCGTCGTTCGCTGCGGCAGGCATAGCCATGGCGGCCATGCGCATCCGTTTACGGGAAGCCTGCGTTTCCGCAGTCCCCGGTTCCTGCGTCGATTCAAAGAACCCGTCTACCAAGTCCGATCCCGGTTTATCTTCACTGACCGATTCGCCGCCGTTGTACGCATGATTTTCATCATTATTGGCATAGGCGTCCGTACCGACTTCATATTCGACGTTGAAGACGCCCTGACCAACCGTCACGGCCCGGAAGGATACGTTCGAACCTTCGCCGACCGTAGCAAAACGTAAGCCATCAAAACCTTCGGCATACATGTCATCCAGCGTTACGGCGTCGACGACATTGATAATGTAATCGCCGTTAGCGCTCTTCATGTACAGCATATCGCTGACGTCGCGGTCGGCGTCAAGGCTCATATTGAAGACGGCGTCGCCAGTCATTTCATAGACAGTCAGCGCATGGGCATTGGTATTTCTGTCCGTATTGGCTTCTACCAAGTCGATCGTCGCCATGTGGTTCATCGCTTCTACAGGATTTTCAGCCGCCAGTACGTCGTCTGCAAGAGCCGCGCTTTCCGTATTGATGCGCGTAACCCAGCTCTGGCCTGTGACGTTCCAGCGCGAGCCTTCGCCCATGGAGAGGTTTACTTCGCCGCCTTTGAAAATCGTACTGCTGAAAGCCGGGTTGAAGAATTCGTGCGTTGCATGGCCTTGGTCAATGTTGTCTTCACCAGTCGTATTCAAACCGGCGTCTCCGTAATCATCGGCACGGCCTTCCAAATATCCGCCCTTGCCAAGGTCGATGTTCAGCACGCCGTTGTTACCGGCAAGAATATTGCCCGTCACGGAGATTCCAGCATCAGATCCTTCCTTCGCATCAATATTTACCGTACCCGCATAAGCGGCAAGGATATCCCCGGTAATAGAGCTGCCCGCGCCGTAGGTCAAATTGACATGAGCACGATCTGTATCGGCTACATCCGCATTAACCATTGCATCCGTCAGATTGACCGCAGTACCCGCCGCAATGGCAATGTCCGCACTGTTCGGGCTGATGGAATAACTGTCCGTGCTGATGTACGTGCTTCCCGTAATATCGATGTTCGCGCCGTCATAGGCCCAGATCACACGTTCCAGCTGGTCTTCGTTTGTCGGGTCCGCTTTAGTCTGGAAAATATTCCAGTCCCCGTCAGCCTTAATGTGCGCCTTTCCTTCCGCATAAAGAGCGGAAATGACAGATTTTCCGACGAAAGAAGTCTCCTCATTGGGATCTTTATCCTCCTGCAATCCGCCAGCATTCGTGACCGTCGCAGCGGAATAGACCGCATTGACCGTGCCGTCCAGAGTAACCTCTGTGCCTTCATTTCTCGTATCGATCGCGCCGAGATGGGCGTTCCACCCATTCTCCGCCGTAAAAGTCAGCTGCGAACCGGAAAGGGCCTTGACGGCAATGCCGGAACCGAATCCCTGCTCGTCCACCGTACCGGTAGAAACTACGTTATTCCCCGTTGTCGCTGTAAGCTGCACGGTAGAAGAGGTATCCACATATACGCCAAAACCATCTGTCGTGAGCTGGTTATCTTTTGCTTTCAGTACGGCCAACCCATTTGAGCTTGTCCAAATCCCCGTATTGGCAGCGATAGAGTTAACGCCTCTTTCTGCATAAAGATCGATGCGGCCCTGAGTAGTATGCACGCCCGTCCCCGTATCAGATTGGACAACGTTATCTCCGCTTGTCGAAGTCATTTGTACACCAGCTAGCGCACCATCGGCTACTACGCCCTGTTTTCCGCCGTACACGGAGTTAGTGCCTTTACTGGTCACGTTGAGCTGGAAGTCGATGCCTGTGCTGTCCCAAGCATACAGGCCGTACCCATTAGAAGACACAGCGGTCGAACCTTGTGCAGTAATATCGACATTGCTGTTCCCCGCCAGTACACCATAATTGGTCTGAGAAGCACCGCCTTCTGCTGTCACTTGGATATCATTACCAGAAACAGTTACATGATTCGATGCTCCTTCTCCTGATGCATATCCATAAATACCATAGGCCATATTATTGTCGCTACTGGCGTCGATGGTAATATTCTTACCGGTAACAGCCGTTTCTGCCGACAATCCGGAATACGCATTCGTATAAAGGCCAGCTACAGTCGAATTCGTTAGATAGACACCGTCATTATGTGCACTTAAATAAATATCTCCCTGTCCATCTAAAGTAACACTGCTGTCTAATGCAGACGCTGTCGTATAAACGGCCTTGGTACTTTCCATGCCATCTGCCACGATGCGAATACCTCCGTTTTCAGCAGTAACTGTGCTGTTGCCGTTCTGTGCATAAACGCCCTGATTCACTTTACCTGCTGTGTAGATGTCTACACCATAGCCGTATTCATTTTGCCCTTTGGCCGTAACAGTTACCGAGCCTTCTTTACCGCCGTGAATACCGTACGCAGCAGCCATTTCATCTGTATTTGCTATGGAAATGAATCCATCTGCCGTAACCTGCACCGAACTGTTACCCTCGGCTCGTATCCCCGACACATCATTTCCTTCGTTTGAAGGTTTCTCTACGACTTGAGAGTGCGTAGAAATAACGATATTTCTCCCGGAATCCAGCGTGACAGTGCCGGAATTTCGAGCAGAGACGCCATCTACATTCCCGTTCGTCGCATCCGGCGCTCCCGTCGTAATATCGATGCCAATATCTCCGTCATCAGTCGTCACCTTGACCGTACCGCCGATATGCTCGGAATCACTTCCGGCTCTGATACCATAGCCATGTGTGCCCGTTGTGTTCAAGTTAACGGTAAAGTCTCCGCTGCTGTCAATAGTGACAGAGCCATTTCCTGCCGCATCCACGCCTGTTACCGCTGCACCAGCATCATTATGTACGGTAATGGTATTTGACGCGCCACTCAAAGAAACGGATGTGCCATCCCCATCTGACTTAATGCCGGTGTTCGTCGCTGTGATAACGTTTTCATTGCCTGCCGTCACCGTGACCATGCCGGAAGAAGCATTGATGGCAGTCTGACTGGTCACGGTCTGCTCATTTTCATCGGTATACTGACCGATATTGTTATTGTTTCCAGCCTCGACATTGATCGTACTCGTTCCGTTGGAAAGGATGCCATTCGTCCCGCCGGCGATAATGTTATCCGCATCGGCAATTACATTCGTATTACCATCAGCTTCTGTTTGAATGCCATTTACTCCGCCAATCAATACGTTTGTATAATCAACATAGTCAGCAAATGTAGATATATCCCCTTCTTCCGAGTCTGGTTTTACCGCTTGAATAGTGATATCTCCAGATCCCATAGAATGAACGGCGTTTTTACCAGCAGAAATGTAATTATATCTTCCGTTTAAATTTATATCTACGGTATTGGTATTCGTAGCAATTCCATCGCCATACCCGATACTACTATTAGTAGCTGAACCTTCTCCGATAATAATATTCCCGCCTTCGACAGCTTCTAATTGAATCAAACCTGATCCGCCGTCAGCAAAAGAACCTTTATCGGCAAAAATACCACCTCCGTTTGCATTATTAAAATGAATAATATTGCTTCCGGCCGCATGTAAAGAAACGTCAAACACAAGATCTTTGTTTGCATTTTTAGTTGTCTGAATGCCATGTCTATTGCTATTCAGAACGATATTTCCTTCTTCATCACCCGCTTTTTCCGCAGAAATATGAAATACTTGACCGCTTTGACTAGCCCAAATAGCCGCCGCTTTACTGCTATTATTGATAGTCAAATTACCGTCGACCACTTTTTCTGTATATGTGTTGCCGGAAATTCCATTGTCTATAATTTCTTCCGCCATGCCCGTCGTCCAGACGGCCATGCTCATGGCCATGCCGAGTAGCACGGCTTTTCGTAATTGTTTGCCTTTCATGCTATTTTCCTCCTTAGCTACATGCTATTGCATACCTAAAAAACTACTTACATACGCAGCTGTCCTCCGTATGACAAGGGGTATGCTTCGGGAAAATGGCACGACAAAAGGGCAGAACTTGCGCTCTGCCTGCATGGATATGCTATATGAAGCAGGGTATAAAATCCCTGCGTTTTCAGGCTATATCTATAATATGAACCGTACCCCCCCCCCCCCCCCCGTATATGATTTCACATAATTATACTGATTCGTATAGTGTGCAGCTGTTTGGCATTCCTGCCTACGGAACCGGACAGGTCTCATATTCGTTCACCCCCATTCTGTTACAATTAAGTATGGTTTTACTATACTATATTTACGGGGTGTACGCAAGATGGGACGATGTACTTGTCAGCTCTATGATAACTCGGTATAATAAAGTTGAAAAAGGCATAGCACCGACAAACGGCTGCAGCCTCTTATAATCAGCTAGATGTAATTGCCAATCGTTGGGAGCTGCTGGCAGTTATCTCTTTTGTAACAAAAGTACCCATACGATACGAAGGAACAAAAAGATATTCATATCGTTCATGGGCATCAAAAAAGAACGGGACATTTCTATGATACTGAACTGACCCCCAAAAGTTAGACCAAAAATCTAACAATGGGAGGTCAGTTTTTTTATGGCGAAATACAGTTACGAATTTAAGAAGCAACTGGTATCAGAATACCTGGACAATCAGGGAAGCTATGCTTCCATTTCACAAAAACATGGCATGTCGAGCAGCAGCCAGTTAAAAACGTGGGTGGCTGCCTACCAAAAATTTGGGGATACCGGTTTAAAACGATCTCGATCCCGGAAAGAATACTCTTTCGAAGAAAAGCTTTCTGTGGTAGAGTCTTACTTAACAAGCGAACTCTCGTATCAGGAACTGGCTCTTCAAATGGGAATCAACAATCCGTCGATGCTTGCCAGATGGGTAAATGACTTTAAAATAGCTGGGCCGGATGCGTTAAGACCGCATAGGAAAGGCAGGAAGAAGACATTGAGTACATCGCAAGCAAAAGAAACAGAAGCACAAGTTCAGCATACGGAGGTTGATACCCGCGCAGAGCACGTCAAGGAATTAGAGGATGAACTTCTTAAACTCCGTATAGAGAATGCGGTTTTAAAAGAACTGAGGAGACTGCGGTTAGAGGACGAAGCAAAGCGGAGAGG
>NZ_JAOQKD010000055.1:0-388 GCF_025567065.1 Megasphaera stantonii | reverse complement strand
GTAGGAGAGAAGATCTTTTAGTTTGAATTGTCCTCGGAGACTGAAGATGACGTTTGCAACCCTCTCCGCTTTGCTTCGTCCTCTAACCGCAGTCTTCTCAGTTCTTTTAAAACGGCATTCTCTATACGGAGTTTGAGAAGTTCATCCTCTAATTCCTTCACGTGCTCCGCACGGGTATCCACCTCCGTATGCTGAACTTGTGCTTCTGTTTCTTTTGCTTGCGATGTATTCAATGTCTTCTTCCTGCCTTTCCTGTGCGGTCTTAACGCATCCGGCCCAGCTATTTTAAAGTCATTTACCCATCTGACAAGTAGCGACGGATTGTTGATTCCCATTTGAAGAGCCAGTTCCTGATACGAGAGTTCGCTTGTTAAGTAAGACTCTACCA
>NZ_JAOQKD010000054.1:0-401 GCF_025567065.1 Megasphaera stantonii | reverse complement strand
TGCGGACGCTGGCAGAAAACGGCGGCGACGTGTGGCGCTATGCCTTAGATTGCCTGACGAAGAAACACTCCGATACAGTACCAGACCTGAATGAACAGGAATTGACGAGGCAATGCCGACGCCGGCGGCTGCCGTATTGCGTGTATGATGCAGAGCACAGCTGCCGCATGCCGGGGAGCGAAAGCGCATGGCACGGAAGATGGATGAAAGATATCCAAAACAGCGGATATCACCATATACATTAGATACTAAAAGGCCGGATTTACATGCCAAGATGTTTCTGTCAAATATATACCCACAACAACTTGAGATAAGGTACAATAAGTTTCGCAAAAATAAAAAGAGACATGGCTTGCAGAACTCTGGTAGAATGAAGTCGCGACACACCATTCTGAAAGGAG
>NZ_JAOQKD010000053.1:0-550 GCF_025567065.1 Megasphaera stantonii | reverse complement strand
CTCCTTTGTTGATGATTTCTCGCAAAACCATTTTAACATGAAGCTTCACTATGGATTTTTGTTTTTTGATTACCTGTTCAAATTCATTTTACAATTAACCCCTACAAAAAATTGGGGGATACTGGGTTAAAACGATCTCGATCCCGGAAAGAATACTCTTTCGAAGAAAAGCTTTCTGTGGTAGAGTCTTACTTAACAAGCGAACTCTCGTATCAGGAACTGGCTCTTCAAATGGGAATCAACAATCCGTCGATGCTTGCCAGATGGGTAAATGACTTTAAAATAGCTGGGCCGGATGCGTTAAGACCGCATAGGAAAGGCAGGAAGAAGACATTGAGTACATCGCAATCAAGAGAAACAGAAGCACAAGTTCAGCATACGGAGGTTGACACCCGCGCAGAGCACGTCAAGGAATTAGAGGATGAACTTCTCAAACTCCGTATAGAGAATGCAGTTTTAAAAGAACTGAGGAGACTGCGGTTAGAGGACGAAGCAAAGCGGAGAGGGTTGCAAACGTCATCTTCAGTCTCCGAGGACAATTCAAACTAAA
>NZ_JAOQKD010000052.1:0-569 GCF_025567065.1 Megasphaera stantonii | reverse complement strand
CGCTGAACCAGCGCCCACGGCGTGTTTTGGGCTACCATACGCCGTCAGAGCTATTTGATGCATTCCTCGATGAAGTTTATGCTAGTGAGTGTGTTTCCTGATTATGGTTGTTCAAATTCAACTTGCAATTTACTTCCGTTAAATATTGCATTTCCGCCAGCATATATACCAAAAGCACCGTCATAACACGAAAAACTATTTACATTATTATTTACATTAATTTTTAAATCAGGGTTTATAATGGCCTCATTTGGTATTTGTGGACTTATATCAATACCAATGGCTTTTTCTCCGCCAGCAGCAGTAATATTTAATTTTGCGGTATCGTTTCCATTAATCAGCATACTATTATTTTCTATGTTAATACCAGTTACATCACCGCTCATATTTTCAGCATGAACAGAAGCTTCTCCATTAACTGTAACAGTTAATTCTTTATCAAAATCATTTATACCAATATCATCAACACTAACAGGTAGTGTCAAGTATTTTTCGCAAAATGGTTTGCAGGCCCTGATATGAGTGAAGTCACCCAGCAATGGAGGTATCCTCCAGAGCCGCCTGTAGGT
>NZ_JAOQKD010000051.1:0-729 GCF_025567065.1 Megasphaera stantonii | reverse complement strand
GGGTGTAGGAGAGAAGATCTTTTAGTTTGAATTGTCCTCGGAGACTGAAGATGACGTTTGCAACCCTCTCCGCTTTGCTTCGTCCTCTAACCGCAGTCTCCTCAGTTCTTTTAAAACCGCATTCTCTATACGGAGTTTAAGAAGTTCATCCTCTAATTCCTTCACGTGCTCCGCACGGGTATCCACCTCCGTATGCTGAACTTGTGCTTCTGTTTCTTTTGCTTGCGATGTATTCAATGTCTTCTTCCTGCCTTTCCTGTGCGGTCTTAACGCATCCGGCCCAGCTATTTTAAAGTCATTTACCCATCTGACAAGTAGCGACGGATTGTTGATTCCCATTTGAAGAGCCAGTTCCTGATACGAGAGTTCGCTTGTTAAGTAAGACTCTACCACAGAAAGCTTTTCTTCGAAAGAGTATTCTTTCCGGGAGCGAGAGCGTTTTAACCCGGCATCCCCCATTTTTTTGTAAGCAGCAACCCATTTTCTTAACTGGCAACTGTCCAACATGCCATGTTTTTGTGAAATGGAAGCATAGCTTCCCTGATTGTCCAGGTATTCTGATACCAGTTGCTTCTTAAATTCGTAACTGTATTTCGCCATAAAAAAACTGACGGTAAATTGCAAGTTGAATTTGAACAACCATAATCAGGAAACACACTCACTAGCATAAACTTCATCGAGGAATGCATCAAATAGCTCTGACGGCGTATGGTAGCCCAAAACACGCCG
>NZ_JAOQKD010000050.1:0-875 GCF_025567065.1 Megasphaera stantonii | reverse complement strand
TGCTCCTTTGTTGATGATTTCTCGCAAAACCATTTTAACATGAAGCTTCACTATGGATTTTTGTTTTTTTGATTACCTGTTCAAATTCATTTTACAATTAACCCTTGCCATTGAAAAGGCTGGAACGAAATATATGAAATATCAGGGACAATACCCGGTTATTTTTATATCCTTGAAAGATATAAAAAATGCGTCTTGGGAAAGCATGTTGGATCAATGGGGCATATTTTTGCGCAGGCTCTATTTGCGATATACCTATCTTTGTGACAGTCCTGCCGTCGATGACGGGATGAAAGACGACTTTTCCCGTATTATCAAACGGGAATCCACGGAAAATGAATTAGCCGGAGCCTTGACACGATTGATGGAAATCATGCAGGCCTATTATGGCAAGCCAGTCATTTTGCTGATTGACGAGTACGATGCGCCGATACAAAACGCTTGGGAAGACGGATTTTATGATGACTGCATTCGGTTTATGCGGCACTTTTTAGGCAGCGCTTTAAAGACAAATGCATCATTAGATTTTGCTGTATTAACGGGCGTGCTTCGTATTGCCAAAGAAAGTATTTTCAGCGGCTTAAACAACTTGGATGTATGTTCTGTTATGACAGACCAATATAGCGATGTATTTGGATTTACGCCTGACGAAGTCAGCGAAATTGCTGCTGCATTGCAATGCAGCCATATGCTGCCAGACATCCAAGCATGGTATGATGGCTACCGTTTTGGTAAGGCGGATATATATAATCCGTGGTCTGTTATCAATTTTTTTGATGGCGAATTTACAATACAAGTGCAACACCTATAAAAAATGACACATAGGTTTCTGATATAATAATGCTACCAAACAAAATCTATATCTCGGAGGAAAC
>NZ_JAOQKD010000005.1:86759-129365 GCF_025567065.1 Megasphaera stantonii | reverse complement strand
CTCCTTTGCGTGAGATTGTGGTGATTTCATTATACCAAAGAAGTTCCTTCTCTTTTTATATGTTCTTCACTTTTGTGCAGTAAAGTTTTCCCACAATTATTTTACACTAACGCTTCCCGATTGGGAAACTGCGTTTTGCACTTTGCGAATACGAAGCAATGCCGAATTAGAATTTGCCTTCCTTAGCCGCGCCTTCTACGGCTACGGCGACAGCGACGGACGCGCCGACCATGGGGTTGTTGCCCATGCCGAGGAAGCCCATCATTTCTACGTGAGCCGGTACGGAAGACGAGCCGGCAAACTGAGCGTCAGAGTGCATGCGGCCCATCGTATCGGTCATGCCGTACGAAGCCGGACCGGCAGCCATGTTGTCCGGATGGAGCGTGCGGCCCGTACCGCCGCCGGAAGCGACGGAGAAGTACTTCTTGCCCATTTCGACGCATTCTTTCTTGTACGTGCCGGCAACGGGATGCTGGAAGCGGGTCGGGTTCGTCGAGTTGCCCGTAATGGATACGTCGACGCCTTCGTGATGCATGATGGCTACGCCTTCGCGGACGTCGTCGGCGCCGAAGCAGCGGACGTTAGCCCGTTCGCCCTTGGAGTAGGGGATTTCGCGGACGATGTGGAGTTCGCCTGTTCCGTAGTCAAACTGGGTCTGTACGTACGTAAAGCCGTTGATACGGGAGATGATCTGGGCGGCGTCCTTGCCGAGGCCGTTCAGGATAACGCGCAGGGGCACCTTGCGGGCCTTGTTGGCGTTGCGGACGATGCCGATAGCGCCTTCGGCGGCGGCGAAGGATTCGTGGCCGGCGAGGAAGCAGAAGCACTGCGTTTCATCCTGGAGCAGCATCGCCGCCAGGTTGCCGTGGCCGAGGCCTACCTTGCGGTCGTCGGCGACGGAGCCGGGAATGCAGAAGGCCTGAAGGCCTTCGCCGATAGCCTTCGCCGCTTCTACAGCCGTGCGGGCGTTCTTCTTGATGGCGATGGCCGCGCCTACCGTATAGGCCCAGCCGGCGTTTTCAAAGGCGATGGGCTGAACGGTCTTTACGATCTGGTACGGGTCGATGCCTGCGGCGGCGCAGATGTCGCGGCATTCTTCTACGCTGCCGATGCCGTATTCTTTCAGCACGCCGAGGATTTTATCTATTCTTCTGTCGTAGCTTTCAAACAATTCCATGATGAGCCCTCCTTATTCTTTTCTCGGATCGATGTACGAAGCTGCTTCGTCAAAGCGGCCGTAATGGCCTTTGGCGTCTTCCATGGCCTTTGCCGGTTCTACGCCTTTTTTGATAGCGTCCATCATCTTGCCGAGGTGGATGAATTCATAGCCGATAACCTGGTTTTCTTCATCGAGAGCCATGCGGGTGACATAGCCTTCGGTCATTTCCAGATAGCGCGTGCCCTTGGCTTTCGTGCCGAGCATCGTGCCGACCTGGCTGCGCAGGCCCTTGCCCAGGTCTTCCAGGCTGGCGCCGATGGGAAGGCCGCCTTCGGAGAAGGCCGTCTGCGTACGGCCGTATACGATCTGCAGGAAGAGCTGGCGCATGGCTACGTTGATGGCGTCGCATACCAGGTCCGTATTCAGCGCTTCGAGGAGAGTCTTGCCCGGCAGGATTTCCGAAGCCATCGCTGCCGAATGGGTCATGCCGGAGCAGCCGAGGGTTTCTACGAGGGCTTCTTCGATGATGCCGTCCTTTACGTTCAGCGTCAGCTTGCAGGCGCCCTGCTGGGGAGCGCACCAGCCTACACCGTGAGTCAGACCGCTGATATCCTTAATTTCCTTGACCTGCACCCATTTGCCTTCTTCAGGAATCGGTGCCGGGCCGTGATACGCGCCCTTTTTCACGGGACACATATTCTTTACTTCTGTCGAATATAACATGATATTTCACCCTTTCAGAAAACATAGAAACTACTACATCATAAATCAGCGCCGCGTCCTTCATCCTTTGAGCTGATTGTACATCTGACGGAACATCGCGCTGTACATACTGCCTTTACGCCACAAAAACGTCACGGCGTGGGTGACGGAAAAATCGCGGATAGCGATTTCTTTGAGCCGCCCGTCCGTTACTTCCTGCCGCACGGACTTTTCATATAAAAAGGCGACGCCGCAGTTGCGGCACGTCAGTCCCTTTACGGCCTGGGGGCTCCCTACTTCATGGCGAAGGGGGAAATCGGAAATCGTCAGGCTGTGCTCGGCCAGGCTCCGTTCCAGGAGCTCCCGGGTGCCGGCGCTTTTTTCCCTGACGATGAGCCGATAGCGCATCAAGTCGGCCAAAGACATTTCCGACGGCGCGTCGTAATCGGGCCCGCATACGGCGATGAGCGGCTCGTTGGAAAACAGCAGCGTTTCGTACTGGTCCTGGTCGAAGAACCCTTCGACGATGGCAAAATCAATAATCCCCTCGTCAACGGCTTTCAGCAGCTTGTCCGTATCGGCAATCTTCATCCAGATGTTCACGTCGGCGTGCTCGTGGAGGAAATCGGCCAGGCGGTCGATGATCTCGAATTCGCCGATCGTGTGGGTCGCCCCAAAGGCGACGGATTTATTGTTTTGCTGCAGGTCCTGCAGGCGCTGCTTGAGCATGACGTTGTCATGGCTGATCGTCGTCGCCGCGTTGAGCAGAATTTGACCGGCCTGGGTCAGTTCCAGCCGCTTGCCCGTGTAGTCGAACAATTTAGTCTGATACTCTTTTTCCAGATGCCGGATATGCTGCGATACGGCAGGCTGCGTAATCTGCAGTTCGGCGGCAGCCTTCGTATAATTCATGTGGCGGCAAACGCATAAAAATGTATGGATACGAAAATCTAACATATGAACCAATCCTTTCCCGTATACTACAATATGGTCATCAAGAACTCCATTCAACATTACGGATTTACGTTTTCCATAGGAGTATTTTATGATATTTTCCTTGATTCCGCAAGTGGAATACGGCTGAAAACGCCTTAGTTATCGGGACTGATGCGTTCCCACGCAGACGTTTACAATACCTTGCCATTATATCTATTCTTTATATATTTTTCAATATATTTCTTCCATTTTCCCGCCGGGGGCTGCCATGCCCCGACCGTTTCCGACGTTGCGTTTCTTCTGGAGTATGGTACAATATGTACAATTCTCTTATACTATACGCTCTGAAGAAAGGATGAAGCCCTATGAAAAAACTTCTCTCCCTCTTATCCCTGTCGTTCCTGCTCCTAGCTGGTTCCACTGCGTCCCAGGCTATGGATTCGGACACGCTGCTCCAGTCGCCCGACCGCTACCGCGTCGTCAGCGCCCAGAACGACAGCGTCGTCTACGTCGATATCAATACCATTCAGGCCATTCAGACCATGGATTATCCCAACAGCCTCGAAAACCTGTCCTGCACCCTCTACGTCGAAACGTATGCCGACCCCTTAGACGCCGAAGCCTATCAATCGGGCCGGCTGATTCGCCAGATCAACGAATACAAGGCGTCGTTCCACGCCAATAAGCGGGAGCAGTCCTATTCCTTCGACAGCACCCTGACCGGCGTATACGCGCCGGACGGCCAATCTTTTTACGTCAATACATCGGCCGATCCCCTCCGCCTCCGCGACGTCATGGGAACGTTCATCAACATCCATCGCGCAGCGGCGCTGATACGGAAATAAGCCGCCCTTGACAGCAGGCCCAACGCATTTTTCAAAATGTAGTTGCAGGCCTGTTTTTTTTTGTTTAATATAATCATGTATGGGCCTTACCATACGCCCATTGTATTGTTTTATAGTATATGAAGAAAAGGAAGCGTTCTATGGAAACTGAAAAATACATGAAGATGATACGAAACAACCCGTACGTCATCGCCCGCATAGAAAACCCGACCGACGCCATGAAGCTCCTCGCCGTCCAGACCAACGGCCTGGCCCTCCAGTACATCGACAATCCGACGCGGGAGATGGAAGAAGCGGCCATCGCCAATACGGCGCGGGCCATCCAGTTCATCGACAATCCGCCGGAAGACCTGCTGCTCCATGCCGTGCAGAGCGGCTGGAACAACCTGGCCTACGTGGAAAACCCGTCGCCGGCCCTCATTCAGGCGGCGCTCTCCCAGTCGGGATGGGCCATCCGCTACATCCCCAATCCCAGCGAAGAGCTGCAGCTGCAGGCCGTGCGCAAGAATTACGACGCCGTAAAATACATCAAGAACCCCAGCGCAGCTGTTCAGGAAGCGGCCGTCGCCGAAAACTACGAGGCTCTGCGCTATATCGACGCCCCAGCCCCGTCAGCAGTCTTCGCCGCCGTGCAGAAGGCCGAGCAGGCCGTCCTGCTCCTCTCCCATCCGACGAAGGAACAAATGCTGTCCTTCTTCGCCCTCAACCCGATGGTCATGAAATACGTGCCCAAGGACTGCGTCATCAGCCGGGACGAGCTCAAAGAAGTGCTGCGGCGTGTCCTGTCTCAAGACGACGTATCGGAGCCGTACGTCCGCGCCTTTATCAACTGCAGCGCCCTGGACATGAGCCCCGTCGACAAGGTCCTATTCGTCGACCAGTGGGGCAGCGCCAAGGCCAAAAAAATCACCGTAGACGAAAAATTAACCATAAAATAGGAGACTATCATGAATTTTATCGACACCTTACGAAGCGTAGAATTAGTCCTGGCCGCCGGCGAAGTGCCCCTTCTCGTCGGCGAGACCGGCATCGGCAAGACCTCCCTGGCTCATCAGCTGGCGGAGAAACACGGCTGGACCCTCATCAATATCGATGGCAACCTCCTGAAGGAAGGGGAAATCGGCGGCCTGCCGACCATTGCTTCCTACACGCGCCGCGACGACGCGGGACAGACCGTCGAAGAAAAGACGACGGTCTACGCCGTCCATCATAAGCTGCGGGCCATCGACGAAGTCATCGCCGGCGGCGGCACCGTACTGCTGTTTATCGACGAAATCAACCGCTGCGAGCACGCCGTGCAGCAGGAATTGATGAACCTCATCCTCAACAGGGAAATCAACGGCTACGTCCTGTCGAAGGACGTGCGCATCGTCGCCGCCATGAACCCGGCAGACTCATACGACTACGAAGCCGTCGCCATGGATGCCGCCCAGGAAAACCGCTTCGTCTGGCTGTATATGGAAGCGGACTACCTGCAGTGGCTGGACTGGGCCGCCGACGCCGGCATCGACCCGAAGGTCATGGAATTTATTTCCACCTTCCCGGAATACCTGGATAAACACAACGACGGCGACATCAACGCCACGCCGCGCAGCTACGAGCGCATTTCCGACCTGTATAAGCTCTACACGCAGCAGGGCGACGTGCCGAAGGCCGTATTCTTCAACGTCATCCGCGGCAACGTAGGCAAGCTCATCGCCGAAGAATTCGTAAACTTCATCGAATCGGACGCCCAGCCCCTCATCAGCTACGACGACGTGTTCTCCGGCCCGGCCCTGAACCCATCCCTGGCAGAGCGCGTCGCCGGCGAAAGCCACACGCGCCTGTACCTGGCAGCCAAGAATATCCTCCGCCGCCTGGACGATGCCATCGACGACGGCCAAGCCGATGAAGCGATAGACCGCCTCATGGAATACCTGTCCCTCTATCCCGTCGATCTCCTTATCGGCATCATGAAGGACATCAAGGCAACGAACGAGCGGGTCTACGCCTACGCCATTGAAAACGCCAATTTCGTCGACGCCTACTTCAAGGCGTACCGCCCTATCAGGTGATCCTATGGAACACAATCTGACCGTCGAAGCCATCCTGCTGTACCAAAAGGCCTCCCTCGTCGCCGACGACCTGCGGAAACAGCAAAATCAAGGAAACAGAGCTCCCGTACCGACAGCCTTCGCCAGGGAATTTTTCTCCTTCATCGACAGGCTGAACCTGCATCTCATGGAAGACAAGGACAATTTTTTCGGCTATTTCCTGTTTCAGATGGGAAAGGAAATCCGCTTCAGCATTGCCGATGCCACCAGCGTCACCTTTAAAGGCACGCGGTATATTTTATATTTCAACCCCCTCATCTTCCTCGCCCTGTCGCCGGAGCAAATGGAAACGTCTATCAAGCATCAAATCCTGCACGTCGTTTCCATGCATCTCGTCCGAGCCAAGGAGCTGAAGGGAAGCTACAGCAAGCAGGCCATCAACCTGGCCATGGACGTCGTCGTCAATACCTACCTGGACCATTTGCCGCCCTTTTCCACGACCATCGACTGGGTCAACATCAACTTCGACCTCCTGCTGACGCCGTTCGAGTCCTTTGAATACTACGTGGAAAAAATACAGACGGCCCTGGACCTGCGGACGGATAAAAAGGACGCCCCCGAAGAAGGGAGCCGCCGCGACGAAACCATCGCCGTGTCCTACAGCCCCGACCAGACCCACGACGCTTGGGACGAATCGGACGACATAGACGAACAAACCCTGCGGAAGTTTACGGCCAAATACATCGACTCCGCCCACAAGGGCCAGCTCTCCAACTACTTGGAAAGCATGATTTCCGCCCTGAAAGCCGAAGACGAAGACCTGCCCTGGCACTGGTACCTGAAAAAGCTGGTCGGTTCCATTGCCAGCGGCAAGAAAAAGACGACGGCCCGGCGCAACCGCCGCCAGCCGGAGCGGCTGGACCTGCCCGGCCACCTGCGGGCCCACGTGGCCAGGCTCATCGTCGCCGTCGACATCAGCGGCAGCATCAGCGACAGCGAGTTCAAGCAGGCCATGCAGGAAGTCTTCCACATCGTCCGCAACTATAAGCACGACATCACCCTCATCGAATGCGACGACGAAATCCGCCGCGTCTATCAGGTCCGCGAGCTGGCCGACATCAAAAACCGCCTCGACGTCCGCGGCGGCACGTCCTACTCGCCCGTCTTCCAATACGCCAACGAGGCCAAGGACATCGACCTCCTCATTTACTTCACCGACGGCAAGGGCGAAGCCAAACTCGCCGAACCGCCGCGAGGCTATAAAGTCCTGTGGGTCCTCTCCGGCCGCGGCGAAACCCTGTCCGTCCAGGAACCCTGGGGCCTTGTAAAAAAATTAAAAGCCATCAAAATAGAATACGACCCGGCCCTGGACTTCGACAACGTAGAACGGGGCGGCTTCTCCATGAACAATCAGGAGAGCATGCATTTGTAACAAAAAAACAGGCAGCTTTTTATATTACTAATTAGCTGCCTGTTTTTTATTATCATGGAGTACTAAAAAATAATTAGGTATTGGCAAAGTTTTTTCCTAAATCCAAGGCGTACAGCATGCTTTCTTCGTTTGCGATTCCCTTTCCGGCAATATCGAAGGCCGTGCCGTGGTCGACGGACGTGCGGATGATCGGCAGGCCCAGGGTGACGTTGACGCCCGAATCAAAGGCCATCATCTTCATGGGGATATGTCCCTGGTCGTGGTACATGGCTACGACGATGTCGTATACGCCCTTATGGGCCTTCAAGAATACCGTGTCCGGCGATACGGGCCCGTCTACGCAAAGTCCTTCCTGCTTCGCCGCTTCAATGGCCGGCGTGATTTCTTCAATTTCTTCCCGGCCGAAGATACCTGCTTCCCCGCTGTGCGGATTGAGCCCGGCGACGGCAATTCGCGGCGACGGTTTTCCCAGCCGCTTCATGGCGTCGTCGGCTAAATGGATGCATTCGAGGACGCGGGCCTTCGTCGCCCTGTCGCAGGCTTCCCGCAGGGAACAGTGCGTCGAAACGTGGACGACGGACATCGTTTCGCACCAGAGCATCATCGTATACGTCTGAGTGCCGGTCAGCGTCGCGAATATTTCCGTGTGGCCGTCGAAGTTATGGCCGCCCTTGTGAAGGGCTTCCTTATTGAGCGGCGCCGTCGTGACGACGCTGATATCGCCTTTCATGGCGTCGTCGATAGCCCGGGCGATATACTGATACGCGCCGTCGCCGGCGGCGGCGGAAACCTGGCCGATTTCAAAATCCTTTCCCACTTCCAGCTCTGCGACGGAAATGACGTTGATGCAGCCCGGTTTAAAATCTCCCACATTGTCGATGCGCGCCAAGGGCGTCTTCATCTTCAGCGCGTCATGATAGTATTTCAACACGCCGTAGCTGCCGTAAATCACCGTAGATTGCTGATATTCATGATGATATTCCAGAGCTTTTAACGATATTTCAGGGCCGATACCGGCAGGATCGCCCATCGTAATGCCGACAAATTTTGCTGCCAAGACAGCTCCTCCTTCCACAAAGCAACAGATATGCAAGTTTTATGTTGTTTTGTTTTGTTTATTTTTGTTGCTTTTATTATAAATTTCAACGCCCTATAAGTCAATACAAAAGTCATATCGACAACATGCTTTTTTATCATGTGCTGTAACGACTGATACTCTGCAATATTTCTGCTCGCACGACGATTTTAGTTCACGATGTTGAACCAGCGAGGATAGCCGCGTTATGCGATTTTAACATGATTAAAACAGAATAAAACATATTCAAACAAAAAGGACTGCAGAATGAAGATCGTCTCCCCATTCCGCAGCCCGTTCCGTTTAGGCTTTATGTTCTGTTACAGCATCCGCAAGCGCTGCATGCAGGCCCATATGTCCGCCTTGCTGCCGAAGGCCCCGGCTTTCGTGACGACAGCCATGCCGTCCCATGGGCCGCCGCAAAGGCGTCCCTGCACAAATCCCGGCAGGATTTCCTGCTGAATATGCGAGCCTGCGCACTGCAGGGCCTGAATGACGGCGATCGCCGTATCTCCGCCGGTCAGGAATAATCCCGCCGCGTCGGCCTCCTGCAATAGCTGCGGGACGGCCTCGCTCAGGGTGCGCTTCGTACATTCAGCCAAGGCATCTGTCGACAAGCCAATCTGCTGTCCATAGGCGACGAAGTCTTCATAGTCCTGCCGGCAAGCTGCCGCCGTAACGACGACATCCGTACCGCTCTTCAGGAGCGCCGCCGCCTGAGCAAGCTCTTCCCGTATGCTGCCGGTCTGATGGGCCTTCGCCATGTCGATGCGAACGACAGGCATGCCCTGGGCCCGGCAATAGGCGATTTGCTCCATCGTCTTGCCGCTGATGCTGCCGACGACGGCGACGGCCGGTTTCGGCGGATACAGGACGTTCAGCAGGGCTTCTGCCAAGCCGGCGGAACCAATCCACAGAATCCGGCGGCCTGAATCTACGGCCTGCCGGGCGATATACGTCAAATGGTCCGGCGACACGGCGTCAAACGTATAGGCTCCTGCGCCAATGCCCACGGCCTGTTGCTCTAAATCGGACACGGCATAATGACGAACCGGTCCCGTACAGGGCTCCAGCAGCTCGGCAATATTATCGCACTGCAGCGGATTGCGCGGGTCCTTTGCGATTTCCGTATCCAGCAGCGCCGTTCCCTGCACATACAGCCGCTGTCCCTGCACCCATCGCCCCTGGGCCGGATAGGACGGCGCGAAAAGAATCGTTTCCGGCTCATAGGCGTCTATAGCGGCCCGGACTTCTTCCCGTATATGGCCGCGCAGGGTAGAATCCACCTTCTTATACAAATAGCGGCAGCCGCCGGCGGCCATGACGGCCTGTACCGCTCCAAAGACCTTGTCGTACGCTTCCTGGGGCGATACGACGCGGCTCTCCGTATCGACGACGAGGCTGTCTGCGTTGCCGGCAACCTGCGCCGCATCCAATACCACCTGTACGGGAATCCCTTTCTTGCAAATCTGGACGCCCGTGTCGTTCGCGCCGGTAAAATCGTCGGCAATTACAACAAATTCATGCATGGTATCCCTCCGTTACACGTGTATAAACGTCACGTTATGCTCTTGAAACAGCTTTTCTTCCTCCGGCTCCAGGACGTAATCGCTGATGACCACATCCATGGCCCAGATATCAAAAATATAATGCAGCTTGTGCTTTTTGAACTTGGAATGATCTGCCGCCAGCACGGTCTTGTCAGCGGCCTCCACGCAGGCCCGCTTCAAATCAATTTTCTGGGCGTTGGCCGTCATAACCCGCCAATCAGGCGTCACAGCCTGGGTCCCCAGGAAGTTCAAGTCGAAATGCATCTGCCGGACCATGTTCGTAGCCAAGGCGCCGCAGGTCGAACCCGATTCTTCATCGACGTAGCCGCCCAGCATAATCACGTCCAGCCCCGCCGCCGGCATCAATACCTGGGCGATGGCCAGGTCGTTCGTGACGACGGTCAGCCCGTCCCAGCGCTTCTTGGCAATCAATTCAGCCAATTCGTAATTCGTCGTCCCGGCGTCCAGGTAAATGCTCATGGACGATTCGATGAGCGGCAGAGCGGCTTCTGCAATCTGCCGTTTTTCTTGTATCCGCACCAGCTTGCGGTTGTGATACGTCGCTTCCTTGACCAGCGATTCCGTCAGCACGGCTCCGCCGTGGCTCTTTTCCACCAATCCGTTATCTTCCAGCAGCTGCAAGTCCCTTCGTATGGTCATCGTCGTGACGCCGAGCTGCTGCGCCAGCTCGTTTACTGCCACGGCCTTGTTCTTATACAGTTCGTCCAAAATGAACTGCCGTCGTTCTACAGGCAGCATAGGTACTCCTCCTTTAAGGCATATATCATAGATTTCTAAATTTTATGTTTTTATTTGTTCTTTTATGTTACTCATTATAGCAAAGTATTCTTTTTTCGGTCAACTAGTTCACACAGAAAAAACCTGCCCCCGGCAATACGAGGGCAGGTCTGCACAACATTCTATGAAATTACAGAGCCGACTTGCTCTGCGGCTTCCCCGTTTCAAAGTTCCATGGGTCTTTCTTGATAAAGCCGTCAGAAAAGGGAATGAAAACCGAAACGATAGCTGAAATGGCTAAGAGGTAAATGAACCAGGCGTAGGGAATGACTTCCAGCGGCGAAACTCTGCCGGCGGCGAAGCTGGTCACAATAAGCATCTGGGCGCCGTAGGGGATGAGGCCCTGGAAGATGGAGGAAAAGGTGCTGAGCAGAGCGGCGCTGCGGCGCGGGTCGACGCGGAAGGTATAGCAGATTCCCTTGGCGACTTCGCCGTTGATGATGATGGCCACGGTATTGTTGGCCAGGGCGATGTCCGTAATGGACACGAGGGCCGAAATCCCCAGCTCGGCCGAATTCTTCCCGTGGATAAAGCGCTGCACCCGGTCCAGCAGGAAGGCGATGCCGCCGGCGCGGCTGACCATTTCCGCCAGGCCGCCGGTGAATAAGGACAGGAGGAAAATGTCGCTCATGCTGAGGAAGCCCTTATAAATGGCCTGGGCAAAGGACAAAGGAGCCAGCGCGCCGTACCACAGGCCGATGGCCCCAGCCAGGAAAATACCGCCTACGAGGACGACGAACACGTTCACGCCCATGACGGCCGTCACCAATACGGCGATATACGGCAAGACCTTAATCCAGTCGAATTCGTAAGGCCCCGACGTCGCGCCGGCTCCCGATTCGCCGAAGGCGATGAGTAAGATGACCGTAATGACTGCCGGCGCCAAGGTCAGCCAGAAATTCAGCTTGAACTTGTCCTTCATTTCGCAGCCCTGAGTCCGCGTCGACGCGATGGTCGTGTCGGAAATGATGGACAGGTTGTCGCCCAGCATGATGCCGCCGATAACGCAGCCCATGATAAAGGGCAGGGAAATGCCCGCCTTGTCGGCGACGGCAATGGCGATGGGCCCGACGGCGGCGGCGCTGCCGCAGGACGTGCCCGTAGCCGTCGCGATGAAGCCGGAAATGATAAAAATCCCTGCGGCCAGGTATTCTGCCGGAATGTAGGTCAGGCCCAGGTTGACCGTCGAGTCCAGGCAGCCGCTGGCGCTGCACACGGCGGCGAAGCCCCCGGCCAACAGGTAGATAATGCACATGATGAGGATGTTCGAATCGCCGCAGCCCCGGACGAAGGTCTCAAACTTCTCGTCGAAGCTCCCGGCCAGTAGGACGAAGGCGGCCATGACGCCGATAATCGCCGCCAGCGGCGCCGGGAACTGATAAAAGGCCATGTCCGCCCCTTGATATTCCAAGATGACACCGCATCCTAAATACACGATGACAAAGATGGCGAAGGGAATCAGGGCCTTTCCGCTCGGCTCGACGGCGGATTGGCGAAGCAGCTTTTTCCCCGTTTTGATTTCTTCCTTAATATCCATGTATTCGCTCCTTCCTGTATAAAAATAATCAAACTCTTCACGCAAGATATACATACGTCCGCGGCATATGTATTTTTCCTTCATGATACCATGAACGGCGGCAAACAAAAAATATATATCCGTAACAGTATTCCATAGATATTTTATATGGATAGAAAATCCATCCAAGGATATATCCTATGACCTGACATGGGCTACCTGGCACAGCGATTCCCGCAGGAGGCGGATGTATTCTTCCATTTCCGCGCTGAGAGACATGTTCTTGAGCTGTATCCAGCCGATCGTCATGCCGCCGAATTCCCCCTTGAGGGGAATGGCCGTAATATCGTCGCTGGCAACGGAAGGAATCAGGCAGCCCGTGCCCAGATTGTAGGCGTCCGTATGGGACAAGATGCTGAACATCGTCGAGCGGTCCGTCACGTAGACGACCTTTTGGGAGCAGATTTCCGGTATGACGAATTCTTCGGAAAACTGATAGGGATCGCCTCCCTGCTCATACCGCACATAGGGATAGCGGGCCAGCTTCTGCACGGTCAGCGATTTCTGCCCCGCCAGGGGATGACGCTTGCTGAGATAGACGTAGGGCGGGAATTTATAAAAGGGGATAAACTCCAAGTTGTTTTTCTCAAACAGCCGGTGCATATACGAGGCAATGAGGTCGGACACATATAAAATCCCGATCTGGCTGTCCTGCACGAGGACGTCCTGTACGACCTGCAGCGTCTTGACCTCCCGAATGCGCGCGACGTAGCCTGCCGCGCCGGCCTTCCGCTGCATGAACCGGATCAGCGCGTCGACGGGGAACATATAGTGCTGCGACGATACGGACAGATAGATATCCTTTTCCTTAGGCTGGCCCTGAGAGAAATACTCGTAGATGTCGTCGGACGCGTCCAGAACCCGATGGGCAAACTGGAGAAATTTCATGCCGTCCTCCGTAAACGACGCGCCGTGGCGGCCGCGCTTCAAAATCGTAATGTGAAATTCGTCCTCTACGTCCTTAATGGCCTTGCTCAGGCTCGGCTGGGCAATAAACAGCCGGTGAGCCGCCTCCGTAATGGACCCGCACTTATACACCTCCACGATATACCTAAGCTGCTGCAGCGTCATATTTTGTCGCCTCCTCGTTATTCCATAGTTTTTATCTATGGTTTATTGGCATTACCCGATATTATTCAAGTCAAAGTATAGCTGATATACTTTGAGATAGCAAGAGGGCCCGATAAGCTCTCGCCATTCGGATTTATATACATGCCGATAGTATGACAAGGAGGCTGGTACTTATGAAACGAGAAGAATTGATGAATTTAGGATTTGCCACGCGGGCTATTCACGGCGGAGCCGCGCCCAACACGTTCGGAGCCTTATCCGCCCCGATCTATCAGACGTCGACCTTCGTGTTCGACTCGGCCGCCCAGGGCGGCAGCCGCTTCGCCCTGCAGGAGGACGGCTACATTTACAGCCGCCTGGGAAATCCGACCTGCGCCGTCGCCGAAGAAAAAATCGCCCTGCTGGAAGGCACGGAGGCCTGCGTGTCTGCCGGTTCGGGCATGGGCGCTATTTCCTCGGCCCTGTGGACCCTTCTGGAGCAGGGCGGCCACCTCGTAGCCAGCGAAACGCTGTACGGCTGCACCTTCGCCCTCATGAACCACGGCCTGACCCGCTACGGCGTCGACGTGACCTTCGTCGACATGACCGATCTGGACGCCGTGCAGAAGGCCCTGCGCCCTGACACGAAGGCCGTCTATCTGGAAACGCCGGCCAACCCGACGCTGAAGATCATGGACATCGAGACAATCAGCGCCATGGCCCACCAGATCGAGGGCTGCCAGGTCGTCGTCGACAACACCTTCTGCACGCCCTACATCCAGCGGCCCGTCGAATTGGGCGCCGATATCGTCGTCCACTCGGCGACGAAGTACCTGAACGGCCACGGCGACGTCATCGCCGGCTTCGTCTGCGGCCGCAAGGACTACATCGACCAGGTCCGCCTCTTCGGCATCAAGGACATGACGGGCTCCGTCCTGAGCCCCTTCGACGCCTTCCTCATCGCCCGCGGCCTGAAAACGCTGGAAATCCGCATGGAACGGCACTGCGCCAACGCCATGAAAGTAGCCGCATTCCTGGAAGGCCACCCGGCCGTAGCCTCGGTCAGCTATCCCGGCCTCAAGAGCTTCCCCCAGTACGACCTGGCTAAGAAGCAGATGGCCCTGCCCGGCGGCATGATTTCCTTCGAGCTCAAGGGCGGCAAGGCCGAAGGAGCCGTCGTCATGGACAACGTGAAGCTCTGCAAGCTGGCCGTATCCTTAGGCGACGCCGAAACCCTCATCGAGCACGCCGCATCCATGACCCATTCGACCTATACGCCGGACGAATTAAAAATGGCCGGCATCAGCGAAGGGCTGGTCCGCCTGTCCGTAGGGCTAGAAAACGCAGAAGACATCATCGCCGACCTGGAACAAGCTTTGAACTTGATTGCAAAATAAGTGTCCCCTCTTCATAAAAAGACTCGTACGCTTCCGTGCAGTACGAGTCTTTTTGCATTCCCTTATACGGGATAATAGCGGAACAATCCGCCCTGCTCTTCCCGGCGCAGCTGGCCGTGATGGAGCAGGTATTCGATGTGGGCTAGGGTCTCGCCCATGGCGAACCATTTCTGCGTCGGCGGGAATTCATGCCACTTCTTGCCGCGCATGGACCAGGTCATATGGGGAGCGATGTCGTAGGCCGTCGAGCCCGGCTGGGCGGCGGCGATGGACAGGACTTCGTTCAGGCGGCGGCGGTGGTGTTCCTTGATTTCGTCGATGCGCCCGACGATGGACGTATTCCCCTTGCGGTGTCCCGGCAGGGCCAGCTTGACCGGCAGGCTTCGCACCTTTTCCAGGCTTTCCAGATAATGATCCAGGGAATCGCTCATGTTGGGCCACACCTGGATGTTCGGCGTAATGTCGAAGAGGATGTGGTCGCTGGTGAAGAAGATTTCCTGTTCCGGCAGGTAGAGGCAGCAGATGCCCTTCGTATGGCCCGGCGTATGAATGACGTGAAAGTCGATGTCGGCCAGGCGCACGACGTCGCCGTCGGCTACGGCATGGATGGGGAAATCGATGCGCGGCGAGTAGCGGCGGGCCTGATTGGTGAACTGGCTCTTGATGTCCTCCGGCGGCATGCCTTCCTTCATGTACGTGTCTTCGATGAACTGCCAGGCTTGTCCGGCGTGTTCGTCGCACAAATAGGTATAGTCTATTTCATTCATGTATACGGGGCAGCCGGCGGCGGTAAACAAGCCGACGAGGCCGCTGTGGTCGCCGTGGAGGTGGGTCAGAAACAAGTCCGTCCGGCTCAGGTCGACGTCCAGCTCGCGCAGGCCGCCGCACAAGGCCGCCTGGCATTCGGGCCGGTTGAACCCCGTGTCGATGACCAGGTGGCGCGTCGGCCCCTTGACGACGTACGAGTTGAGGTATTTCAGGGGGTTGTCCGGCAAATCTACGTGAATCTGGTAGATGTCGGGGTTGTGGTACAGCTGTTGGATCATGCCGATTCGCTCCTTTGCAGCAAATAATATCACAGGATATAGCAAGCAGCAGGCTGCCCCGCGGGACCGGCCTGCTGCTTCGTTGTTATTCCGTTACGATTTCCGCTTTGAATACGTTGATGACGTCGGCGTCGGGGCAGCAGAAGACAGCCGTGCCCTCGGGCTGTCCCGGAATGGCGCCGCCATAGCGCAGGATATCGACGTAGGGAAAGGCGACGTGCATCGCCATGGGGCAGAGCTTGCCCCGCTCCGTGTCGTAATCAAAGGTATCGCCGATGCGGTGGCCCCGATGGCATCGGCAGGGGCCCTTCTTATCGATGAGCGTCAGCTTGATCTTCGGCCGCGTCATCCTTCGTCACCGGTGATGCCGAAGATGCGCTTGCCGTTTTCCAGGGTAATCTGCCGCACTTCTTCCGTCGTCATGCCCCGCAGGCGGGCGATTTCGTCGGCTACGTACTGGACGTAGGCCGGTTCGTTCCGCTTGCCCCGGTACGGCGGCGGCGTAAGGTACGGGCAGTCCGTTTCGATGAGGATGCGGTCGATGGGCAGTTCGGCGGCGATGCGCTTGAGCTTCGTCGACTTCGGAAAGACCATAGTACCTGTAAAGCCGATGTAATAGCCCATCTTGATGAGCTCCTCGGCCATTTCGAGGCTCCCCGAATAGCAGTGGAAGACGCCTCGCGTCCCCTTGCCGTATTTGCGCAGGAGGTCCATCGTGTCGCCGTGGGCTTCCCGGTCATGAATATCCAGGGGCATGTCGAATTCGAGGGCCATCTTGATCTGCTCGATGAATACTTCCTGCTGGATTTCATGGGACGGCTTGGGCCAGTAGTAGTCGAGGCCGACTTCGCCGATGGCTACGACCTTCGGCTCCGTTTTGAGCCACTGGCGAATCTGCTCGAAGCCTTCGGGAGTCGCCGATGCCGCGTCTTCGGGATGGATGCCGACGGCGGCGTAGACCTCCTTGTACTGATGGCTCAGGGCGACGGCCGCCGCAGACGACGGCACGTCCGTACCGGGGCACATCATATATTTCATGCCGGCGTCAAAGGCCCGCTGGATCATGTCTTCCCGGTCTTTGTTATACGAGCCCGACGTAATGTGGCAGTGCGTATCGAACAGCATCAGCGCACCCGGCTTCCCGGCGCCATGCCGTCGGCGAAGACGACCTGCAGGTTGCCGTTGCCGTCGGAGGCTGCCAAAATCATGCCCTTCGATTCGACGCCGCACAGCTTCACGGGCTTCAAGTTCGTCACGACGACGACGCTCTTGCCGACGAGGTCCTGCGGTTCGTAGTACTGGGAAATGCCGCTGACGACTTGGCGCGTTTCCGTGCCGAGGTCGATCTGCAGCTTCAGGAGCTTCTTCGCCTTGGGAATTTTTTCGCAGGCGACGACCTTGCCGACGCGCAGATCGACGGCGCCGAAATCGTCGATGGAGATTTCCGGCTTCGTCGGTTCCTGCGCTGCCGGGCAGGCCTGGGCCGCCTTCTTAGCCGCTTCGTCTTCAGCGATTTCTTCCTTCAAGTCGTACCGCGGGAAGAGGGCATTGCCCTTGCAGACCTTCGTACCGGCCGGATAGCCGCCCCAGGTCTGGCCGTCGGAAAGGAGGGCCTTGTCGAAGTCAGCCAGGCCGAGCTGTTTCCACATGTCGGCGGCGCTGACGGGGATGAAGGGGCTGACGAGGAGGGCGATGACCCGCAGCGATTCGAGGAGGTTGTACAAGACGGTCTGGAGGCGTTCGGCCTTGGCTTCGTCTTTGGCCAGGACCCACGGCGTCGTTTCGTCGATGTATTTATTGCTGCGGCGGATGAGGCCCCAGACGTCGTTGATGGCGTCGTTGATCTTCATGTCGTCCATGAGGGCTTCAAACTGCTTGGCCGTTTCGACGGCGCAGGCTGCCAGTTCGTCGTCGACAGGTTCCTTCACCGTCGGGCCGGCGGCGACGCCGCCTTCGTATTTTTCGACCATGGCCAGGGTGCGCTGCAGGAGGTTGCCCAGGTCGTTGGCCAGGTCGGAGTTGATGCGGTTGATGAACGACGGCAGGGAGAAGTTGCCGTCCTGGCCGAGGCGCACTTCCTTGAGCAGGTAGTAGCGCAGGGCGTCGGCTCCGTACCGTTCGATGAGGGGGATGGGGTCGACGACGTTGCCCAGGGACTTGCTCATCTTCGTGCCGTCGACGATGAGCCAGCCGTGGCCGAAGACCTTCTTCGGCAGGGGCAGGCCGCAGCTCATGAGCATGATCGGCCAAATGATCGTATGGAAGCGGACGATTTCCTTGCCGACGAGGTGCAGGTTGGCCGGCCAGAATTTTTCAAATTTTTCCGGGTCGTCGATGTAGCCCGCCGCCGTCAGGTAGTTTGCCAGGGCGTCGAACCAGACGTATACGACGTGCTTCGGGTCCCAGGGTACCTTGATGCCCCAGTCGAAGGACGTGCGGGATACGCACAGGTCTTCGAGGCCGCTCTTGACGAAGGCGATCATTTCGTTGCGCCGCGATTCGGGCTGGATGAAATCGGGATTTTCTTCGATGAATTTCAGCCAGCGGTCGGCGTATTTATTCATTTTCAGGAAGTAGGCTTCTTCCTTGACCAATTCGAGGGGACGGCCGCAGTCCGGGCAGATGTGCTGTCCTTCTGGCAGCTTGTTTTCCGGCCAGAAGGATTCGCAGGGCGTGCAGTACCAGCCGGCGTATTCGCCCTTGTAGATGTCGCCGTTGTCGTAGGAAATCTGCATGAGCTTCTGTACGACCTTTTCGTGCCGTTCTTCCGTCGTGCGGATGAAGTCGTCGTTGGAAATGTTGAGCTTTTTCCAGAGCTGCTGGAAGAGGGCGACGATTTCGTCGACGTATTCGATAGGTTTGACGCCTTTGGCTTCGGCGGCACGCTGGATTTTCTGGCCGTGTTCGTCCGAGCCGGTCAGGAAAAAGACGTCGTCGCCGCGGAGGCGGTGGAAACGGGCCAGCGAGTCGGCGATGGTCGTGCAGTACGTATGCCCGATGTGCAGCTTGGCGCTGGGGTAGTAGATGGGAGTCGTAATGTAATAGGTCTTCTTTTCAGCCATGAGTTCTGTTCCTCCTATACCGGCAAATGAGCCGGCTTATGATAACGTGAGCGCAGCCTGATAGACGCTGCGTTTCGGCGCGCCGCAGCGCTTGGCTACGATGCGGACGGCTTCTTTTTTATCGACGCCCTGATCCATGAGCTCCCGGACCTGGGCGGCGTAATCGCCGTCGCCGGCAGGCGCGTCTTCCGAATCGGCCGCCCCGGCGACGAGAATGACAAATTCTCCGCGCGCGCCCTGTTCGGCCAGCTCCTGCGTCACCTGGCTCAGGGGGCCGCGCATATATTGTTCGTACCGTTTGGTCAGTTCCCGGCAGAGTACGGCCTGCCGGTCGCCCAGGACATCCAGGAGCTCCCGGAGCACCGTCTGGATGCGGTGGGGCGCTTCGTAAAAGATGAGCGTCCCGCCGTAGCTCTTCACGCGCTCCAGCACGGGCCGGCGATGCTTCTGGGTCTTGGGCAGAAAGCCGATAAAGGTAAACTGCGTCGTGTCCATGCCCGACGCGATGAGGCCCGTCAGGCCGGCGTTGGCCCCGGGCAGGGGCACGATGGGGATATCGGCCTCGATAGCCAGCCGCACGAGGTCGCTGCCGGGGTCGCAGATGGCCGGCATGCCGGCGTCGCTGACCAGGGCCACCATCTGCCCCTGGCGGAGCAGGTCGATGAGCTGGGGCCCCTTTTCGGCCTTGTTGTGCTCATGATAGCTCGTCAGAGGCGTGTCGATATCGTAGGCCGCCAGAAGCTGCTTCGTGTGTCGCGTGTCTTCGGCGGCGACGACGTCGGCCTCGCGCAGGCAGCGGACGACGCGGTACGTAATATCTTCCAAATTTCCTATGGGCGTCGCGCACAAATAGAGCGTTCCCTTTTGAAAAACTTCAGCCATCGTATCTCCTTTCCCCTATTCCTTTCCGTACATATCCAACACGGCCCGGCTGTACGAGCCGTCTGCTTCGTGGACGATGAGGGGCGGCCATATTTCTAAGCCGGCGCTGCCGCCGCGGACGCCTTCGACGAGAAAGAGCTTGGCCTTTTTATCGGGCCGGCCGTGAATCATCTGCAGGGCCTTAGGCTCTACGTCGTGGCGGCGCATAGATTCCAAAATATCAGCCAGCCGTTCCGTAATATGAACCATGCGGAACCGTCCCCTGTATTTCAAGGCATATTTGACGGCTTCCATCACGTCGTCCAAGGTAGCCGTCTCTTCGTGGCGGGCCCGGCGAATGCCGTCAGTTTCGCTGTAGGCGCCGCGGCTCTTTTCCCGGTACGGCGGGTTGGCGTAGACGACGCTGTAATAGCCGCTGGGCGACCATTCCCGGATGCGGCGGTAGTCGCCTTCGACGATGCGTATCCTGTCGTCCCGCCCGTTGAGAGCCGCGTTGCGGCGGGCGATGTCGGCCATGACCGGATTGAGCTCTACGCCCGTCACGTCCGCCGCCCCGCGGGCCGTCAGAATGAGGGGTATGGCCGCCGTCCCCGTCCCCAAATCGAGAGCCGGGCCGCGCAGGACCGGGCCGAAATGAGCCAGGAGCACCGTATCGATGGAAAAGCAGAACTGGTCGTCCCGCTGGATGAGCTTCATGCCGTCCAATACGAGGTCGTCGAGGCGCTCGTGGGGCCGCAGTATATCAGTCATGTTCCACTTCCGCTACGTCGGACCAGGACACGTTGATGGTATGGCCGTTTTCCAGCTGTACCTTGACGGTGTGGTCCTTCATGTGGACCCGCAGGACCGTGCCCGTCCCTTCGTCGGTAATGACCTTGCGGCCTACGGCCGGCGGCTTCTGCTGCTCCGCCTTCTGCTGGCAGCTTGCGCATTTCAGCTCGCCCGACGTGTACAGGGAGTTTTCATAGCGCAGGCAGCACATGAGGCGGCCGCAGATACCGGAAATCTTCGTCGGGTTCAGGCTCATGCCCTGGCTCTTGGCCATGCGGATCGACACGGGCTTGAAATCGCCCAGGAAGGTGGCGCAGCACAGGGGCCGGCCGCAGCAGCCGATGCCGCCGACCATCTTCGCTTCGTCGCGCAGGCCTATCTGGCGCAGCTCGATGCGGGTGCGGAACACGGCGGCCAAATCGCGGACCAGCTCGCGGAAGTCGATGCGCCCGTCGGCCGTAAAAAAGAATATGATCTTGCCCATGTCGAAGGTGTAGTCCACGTCGATGAGCTTCATGGGCAGCTTATGCTTGGCAATTTTTTCCTGGCAGATGCCGAAGGCTTTCTTTTCCCGCTCTTTGTTGCGTTCCACCTGGCGCAGGTCCTTGGCCGTGGCCTTCCGGATGATCGGCTTCAAGGGCTGCACCACCTCGGCCGAGTCGACGCTGCGCGGGGCGATGACGACGGAGCCGTATTCCATGCCCCGGGCCGTCTCGACGATGACACCGTCTTCCAAATCCAGGGGAATGCCCGTCGGATCGAAATAATATATCTTACCAGCAGGTTTAAATCGTATACCTACTACTATCAACTAAATACCTCCTTTGGCCTGTATGCACTGTATACAGACGTAATCCCATACAAGGCGCGTATTGACGTGGCGGCCTGCCGCTTCCATGCCTTCGTCGAAGGCCCGCAGCATGGCGAATATGGCCTCGTCTGTCCAATAGGTCATGAGCTTCATCATGTCTTCGGTATGCCGTTTCAGCCGCAGCAAGGACGGCTCGGCGCCGCTGCGCAGCACAGCCATATCCCGCAGGAACATGCCGGCCCAGCGCAGCGTTTCTATCGTTTCCGTTTCGGTCATATCGGCGCAGACGGACAACCACTTGGCGTAGGGGCAGCGGTGCGTCGCCGCGATGCGGAGAAATTCCAGAGCCCGCTCCGCCTCCTGGCCCCCGCCGCCGTCCAGATGGGCCAGAACGGACTGGACGATGCCGCCGCCCCAGGCCACGGCCTGCTCGTAGTCGGCAGGCCGGCCGCCGCGCAGGCGAAGGAGGCCTTCCGTCAGCTCTGCGTCGCCGACGGGCTCAAAGGCAATCTCGGCACAGCGGGACACGATGGTCGGCAGCAGCAGGGACGGCTGGTCCGTCACGAGGATGAAGCAGACGCCCCGAGGCGGCTCTTCCAATATTTTCAGCATGCGGTTGGCAAACTCGGCGTTCATCGTCTCTACGTGGTCGATGATGCAGACCCGCATGCAGCCGACCCGTCCCTGCAGTATCAGGCGGCTTTGAAGCTGGCGGAACTGGTCCACCTTCAGCATCGCCCCCTGCGGCGCTACGTAATAGGCCTCGTCTCCGTCGGCCGCGAAGGGCCCGTCGCCTTTCATGTCCTGACCGGCAAAGACGCGGCGGCCGGCCAGGGCCGACGCGACGGCAAAGGCCATCATCGTCTTGCCGACGCCGGACGGACCGGCAAAAATCATGGCGTGAGGCAGGCGGTCCTTTTCCAGCAGGCGGATCAGCCGCTCCTTGATGGCGCCGTGGCCGATAATATCCTGAAAATACTGCTCGTACATGGCCTGCCTCCTGTCGCCGGAAAAATCATCTTAACTAATTTATTATAAAAAAAAATGGCGGTAAAGTCTAGGTTCACCGCCAAATTCAGCCGTTTCCGGCCCCCTATTTCCACAAGGCCCGGACGGCCTCGTACACGTCGTCGCAAATCGCCTCAGGCGTGCGCATCGCAAGGCCGTCGGCGCAGGCAATGCGCTGCCAGCCGTACCGCTTCGCCAGCACGTCGTAGGCGTCGTGGCACTTCCGCAGGAAGCCTTCGTTTTTCTCGTGGATGTCGCCCGTGCGGCCGCCGGTCTTTCCCGTCCGGCCGACCATGAGCCGTTCCGTCACCGCCAGGGGCACGTCCAGGAGAACGACCATGTCCGGCTCGGGCAGGCCCAGCTTGCCGAACTCGAAATCCCACAGCCAGTCCAGGTAGGCCTCCTGCGCCGCCGCGTCGTCTATTTTAATCATCTGATACAGCATGTTGCTCGTCGTATAGCGGTCGGCGACGACGATGCCGCCGTCCTGCAGAAACGATTTCCACTGCGTCTGGTACGACGCGAAGCGGTCGACGGCGTAAAAGGCCGACGCCGCATAGGGGTTGACCCCGTCGGCGTCGCTGCCGAAGTCGCCGCGCAGGTACATCTTGACCAGCGCGCTGGAATCACTGTCGTAATCGGGAAAGCTGACGGACCGCACCGGCCGGCCTTCCGCCGCCAGCCGCTCGACGAGCATAGCCGTCTGCGTCGCCTTGCCGCTGCCGTCGCCGCCTTCGATGATAATCAATTTTCCTCTCATATCTATCATCCTTCTTTGATCACGCGAATCGTGCCGAGGGTCCCGTCGGCCGGGCCGTTGGAACTATAGCCTCGCGCTAATTTTTCCTTTATATATATCATGACATCGGCCGTAATCTCTTCTCCCAGCCCGATGGCGGGAATGCCCGGCGGATAGAAGGTCACCGTCTCGGCGGCGACGCGGCCCAGGGACTCGGCGAAGGGCACGGCCTCCGTCTCGGCATTCCAGGCCTCCTGGGGCGGCACGACGACGCGGGGGACCGGCAGGGGCAGCTCCGCCGACTGAAGGCAGGTTCCTGCCGTCCGTCCAGATAGCCCTTCGGCGACGCGGCGGCACGCCCGGCACAGCGTCCGGGCCGTCTCTTCGTCGTCGCCCATCGTCATGAGGGCCAGCACGTGATTCCCTGCCGTCAGCTCCGCCTCGACGCCTTCCTTCCTCAGCAGTTTTTCAGCCTGCCTGCCGTCCAGCCCCAGGCCGGAGAAATCGATGGTCACCTTCGTCTCGTCGAAGGCCCCCACGGCGTCGTAGGCGGTGATTTCTGTCCCGAAGGAATACAGACCGTCTATGCCGTTGAGTTCCGAGCGCACCTGGCGGGCCAGCCCGACGGCCTGCCCGACGAGCTCGCGTCCGTGCAGGGCCAGCTGCCGGCGGGCGCTGTCCAGGGAGGCCAAAAACCAATAATGGGGACTCGTAGACTGGACGAGGGCCATGGCCGCGGCGACCTTATCTGTCAGGGGAAAACCGCGGCGGCAGTGGAGCATAGACGTCTGCGTCAGGGAGCCCGTCAGCTTATGGGTGCTCTGAGCCGTGCAGTCGGCGCCGCAGGATAAGGCATCCTTCGGCAAATCGCCGCAAAAGGGCAAGTGAGCCCCGTGGGCTTCGTCGACGAGGACGAACATCCCCTGCTCATGGGCATAGCGGGCCATTTCCTCCAGATTTCCGGCGATGCCGTCGTACGTCGGGTAGGTAAACAAGACGGCCTTGGCCTGCGGGCAGGCGGCAATGGCGGCCTGCAAGCTTTCCAGATCGGGTCCCAAAGAAATTTGCTCTTTTTCTGCAAAGCGGCTCTCCATGTACACCGGTATGGCGCCGCTCAGTATGAGACCGCCCATGACCGACCGGTGGGCCTCCCGCGGAATGATGATATAATCGCCGCGTCGGCAGACAGCCAGTATCATGGCTTCGATGCAGGCCGTCGTGCCGTTGACGGAAAAGAAGGTCCGTCCCGCGCCGTATAGGTCCGCCGCCAGCTCCATGGCCTCCTTCAGCGGCCCTTCGGGCTGGAACAAATCGTCCAGCGCATACATCAGCCCCAAATCGCGGCGCAGGGCGTCGCCGAACAGGCCGCGCTGATACGCTGAGCTGCTCCGCCCGCCCTTGTGCCCCGGCGTGTGAAAGGGCGTCATGCCGAGCCGGCAGTAGGCTTCCAGGGCCTCTACGAAGGGAGCCTGTTCCTGTCTTTTGATATCCATTTGCATATCCTCAATCTATCGCTAAAAAATCGCGCAGCAGCTCGTAGCTCCGCTCGTAGGCAAAGCCCTTCATCTGCCGCAGGGACCGCCGCAGGGAGCCGTGAATCCGATAGGTATGAAACTCTTCCGGCGACACCCAGCGATAGGCCAGATGCTCGTCCGACAAGACGACGTCGCCGCTGTCGGCCAAAGCCGAAAAGATGACGCCGTTTAAAAACTGGCCGTCCCGCTTCTGGTAGCTCCAAATGCCGACAGGCGCTTCGAGATCCACAGTCAGTCCCGTTTCCTCCTGCACCTCCCGGCGCAGGCCGGCTTCGAAATCCTCCGTAAAATGCAGTCCGCCGCCGGGAAATTCCCAGTGGTGGAGCCCTTCGGCGTCGTTTTTCTGCAGCAGCAGCAGCCGCCCTTCAAAAAATACCATGGCTTTTACGCTCAGTCCCATAATTACCCGTTCCTCTTGGGCCATCCTAATTCCTCCATCTCCATGCCAACAGATTTTCTGTTATTATACCATAGGACAGACGCCGCGAGTAGATTGGCCGCGAAGAATACAGAATCGCCCCTATCTGTCTCATTTACTTCTGCCATATAATGCGGTAAAATGGGTATACAGTTTACGCGAGGAGGCGCGATATTTATGGCAACCAAACGAGTACTTGCAATTCACGACATGTGTTCCTTCGGCCGCTGTTCCCTGACTGCCGCCATTCCCGTTATTTCCGCCATGGGAATCCAGGTATGTCCCTTTCCGACGGCCATGTTCAGCAATAATCTTACCTACGGAAACTACACCTTTTCCGATTTTACGCCCCATATGAACGGCTTTATGGATAAATGGCAGGAGCTGGGCCTTTCCTACGACGCCATCTACAGCGGCTTTCTGGCCGACGCCGGCCAAATCGCCATCGTAACCGACGCCATCCGCCGCTTCGCCAGCGAAGATACGCTGATCGTCGTCGACCCGGCCATGGCCGACAACGGCGTCCTGTACCCCGTCTTTACGCCGGATATCATCACGGAAATGAAAAAGCTCGTCAGCCGCGCGACCATCATCACGCCGAACTATACGGAAGCCTGCCTGCTGTTAGGCACGTCCTTCGACGAAACAGTTCCCAATACCCAGCGCATCCGGGAAGTATGCAGCGGACTGGCCGAGCTGGGCCCGCAGAAAATCGTCGTCACCAGCGTGCCCGCTCCGAACGAAGAAATCAAAGTCGCCAGCTACGACGCGGCTACGGCCACCTTCGACGAAAGCTCGACGCCCCGCATCCCCTTCAGCACCTGCGGCACCGGCGACCTCTTCGCCAGCGTCCTGACCGGCGCGACGATGAACGGCGCGTCGCTCCACGAAGCCGTGCTGCAGGCCATGGATTTCGTCAGCTGCGCCATCGAGTACACCTACCGCTCCGGCTCGGATTACCGCGAAGGCGTCCAGTTCGAACCCTGCCTGTCCCGCCTGATACGATAAGAACAATCCCTGTTTAAGACCGCTGTCAGGATATGCATAGCCGGGCGGCGAAATTCCTTGACGAAGATTTCCATAGCCGATATAATAAAGATGAAATAAAAAATGAGGCATTACACCGACAAACGGTTATAGCCCCTAATAGTAACAGTAGAAATATACCGCCAACGTTTAGCGACTACGGGCGGTTATTTCTTTTGCGTCAAAAGGACCAAAACGATGATCAACAATAAGAAAATGTTCATATCGTTCATGGGCATCACCCCCATTCCGTTCAAATGGATAGGGGCGATATAACCGCCTGCCGTTGTGTGTGTAATGCCTGTGGCAATATGATACATGGCCGATGAACCTATGTCAACAGCCTATGTCAACAGCCTATGTCAACAGCCTATGTCAACAGCCTATGTCAACAGCCTATATCAAAATGGCCATGAACAATACATATGCCGATCTTATATTTTCCTTGACAGTCTTCTCGCCGCCCGATATCATAAAAAAGATGAAATAAAAAATGAGGCATTGCACCGACAAACGGGTATAGCCCCTACAATTTTAAGCAAGAAATATGCCGCCTAAGTTTGGGGACTGAGGGCGGTTATTTCTTTTGTAAAAGAATTACCAACAAGTGAACAGCAAAACCAGATAAGCTCCTTCTCCGCTTTGCAGCATGGCGGGGAGGGAGCTTATCTGGTTTATGCCGCAGGTATGCCGATTTTATATACGCATAGGGGGTATTTTGCAAATATGCAGGGGGTATATGGAAAACGCCGCCATTTCATGTTGAAGGGCAACTACCAACGCAGAAAAGGGGCGTCGGCCCTGCGAAGGAAAGGAGGAGGCACGATGACGAAGTTCGCCCCTGTATAGCAGCGGCAATACACAAAACGAGCAGCGAATTGCACAAAAGCACCGGGCTCAGATACATATACATACCTGAACCCGATGCTTTTGCGTTGTTAGTATCCTAAGAGATGGTTCCCTGTCACACGGAGTTAGTTCTTATCGTTCGTGCCTTCCGTATCTTTATTCTTCAACTGTTCGAGTTCTGCCTTCAGCATTTCGATTTCCTGCTTCATCGCTTCCATCTGCTGCTTCGTTTCGGTATCCTGAACAGCCGGAGCTTCCGACGCGCCTTCGCCGACGCGGAAGGTGAGGCCGATCACCATTGAAAGTCAAGTCGCCGGTCACGTTCAAATCGCCTGTTACCGTCGTTCCGTCTGCTCCGACAGATGCGCTGTTATCTCCATGGCTAAGCGACACCGCCGTATCATCGACGTTCAGGCCGCTGTCTCTGCCCCCTCCCTTACCACAGCATAGGGTTCCATAATTCAGATGAATCCACACACGGCTATTGCCCAGCCCCGCCTTTTTCCCTTTCCCTAATTTTGCACTTCAAGTTCTACGCCCAAAATAGAACCGACCTTTCGCTGTACTTGCTCTTATCATGTCATATATATACACGCTGAAGTTACGGTAAACCGCCTCGCGGCAGGTTTTAAGTACGATAATCCCGTTTCGCAGCCTGAAGTTACACAACAAAAAAACACGAGTGGGAAGAATCCCAAGCTCGTGTTTCTTTGTTATGTATTATGAAGGGTGTAAGGTATCAGGTATTCTGCAAGATTAGCAGCCTTTATTTTTGTGAAGCATGATGTTGAGGATTTCGTCGTCCGTTACTTTCATGCCCTGGCAGGCCAGGCAGCCTACGTTGCGGACGCATTCGTCTACATCGTGCGCTACGAGGCCGTCGTCGCCGCCGACGCGGATGTTGTCGAGGGCCAGCATGACAGAACGGTATGCCGACGATACGGAGGTTACGACCTTCATGGAGCAGCTGTTGGCCGCGCCGTCACAGACCATGCCGATGGCGTCGCCGGTCATGCTGCAGATGGCGTTGCTGATGGTCTGTTCAGCGTGTTCTCTGTCGAGGAGCCAGGCCATGCCCGACGCCGAGCCCATCGATGCCGTCAGGGTCGCGCACAGGGCGGACAGCTTCGGCAGGAAGGAATGGGTGTAAATGGCCATCATATGGGACAATACCATGGCGCGGAGACGATCTTCGTCATTGGCTTTCACGTAGTCGGCTACGACGACGACAGGCTCCGTCGCCGAAATGCCCTGGTTGCCCGAGCCGGAGTTGGTCATAGCCGGCAGGGGAGCGCCGCCCATGCGGGCGTCCGAAGCAGCGACCGTGCGGATGACGACTTCGTTCATCAGGTCTTTGCCTACGAGGCCTTTTTCCTGCTTGCGCTGGAGGGCGCAGCCGATAGCCAGGCCGTATTTGCCCGTCAGGCCTTCTTTAGAGAGGGCGTCGTTCAGGGCTTCGGCTTGCTTCATGAAATCGACCTGTTCCAGGGGAACGTTTTCGGCGAATTCGATGATTTCCTTGACGGACAAGCCGTTGAGGAAGGCGTTCTTTTCTTCCAGGCTGTTGTCTTCTTCTTGTTCTGCGTTGAAAATGACTTCGCCGTCTTTTTCAATGCGGATGACGTTGGTGTGGGAGTCAGCGATGCAGGCCTTGACCGTGTGTTCCTTGCCTTTTACCAGGGCTTCAGAGTAGAGGACGTTGGGAACTTCACGGGCGATGCCGACCGTAACGAGGCCCGTGTCTACCATCTGCTTGCCGGCTTCGATGATGTCGGCAGGAATGCCGTTGAGAACCTGCAGGTCCTTAGACGGGTCGCCGCCCAAGGCGCCGACAGCTGCGGCGATATATAAGCCGGGACGGCCCGTGCCGGGCACCATGACGCCCATGCCGTTTTTCATCAGATTTGCCGATACGCGGGCTTCGATGGACTGGACCGGTTCGCCCAGTTCACGGGCAGCCGTAGCCGCAGCGAAGGCCAGCGATACGGGTTCCGTACATCCCGTTGCCGGAACGACGTCCGTCTTCATGATTTCAATCATTCTTTCCCATTTTGCGTTTGTCATACTATCATGCGCTCCTTTTTACGAAAATGCCAAGAACGGAGAAATAACTAACAAGATGCCGGTGAAGATGATGATCTTCAGACTGAGATCCTTAAACTGATGCAGCATCGGCACTTTGTAAACTAAGTAAGCCGGAATCAGGCAGCCGACGAGGCCGAAGATGGGGCTGCAGATAGACGTAAAGCTGAGGACCGGCGCGTTGAGCACGATAGCGCCCCAGGATACGAGAACGGCGAAAATGAGGATGCCGAATTTCAGAGCGCCCTTATTGATGCGTTCTTCCGGCATCATGCGGCGCAGGCAGTTGAGGGCGATGCCGTGGCAGGCTTCGCGGAAGCCGAGGAATACGCTGAAGTATGCCGTCATAACGGCGAAGATGTTCAGAACCAGGCTCATGATGCGGACGGAGTTGCCTTCAAAGCCCTGTGCGGCCATAGCCAGGGAGGAAATATTCTTGGAGTACGCTTCAACGGCCTGGTCGTGACCCATGGCGAGGTTGAAGGAAATGGCATAGAAGAATACGACGACGAAGAGGATGCCGAAGGCGATGTTCATCGCGCGGATCGCCTTGTAGCGGGCGACTTCGATGGACTTGTTGTGGGCCCGGTAGGAAATAACCATGGGGCTCAGACTCTGGATGAACAGGATAGACGTAAGCGTAAAGGGCAGCATGATGATCGTCTGCTTGATGAGGTATTCAAAGTCGGGGAAGGAGCCGAAGTTGGCCAAATCCCAGTGCTGTACCATGATGACGCCCAAGATGGCAATAACGCCGATCTTTGTCAAAACCATGCCCGTAGACAGCTTGAACAGCAGCTTTTCGCCGCGGGAAGCCAGGGCTACGAGGATGCAGATAATAGCCAATCCATAGAAGGGGTTATCCGAAAGGACCGTGTCCGTTACGCCGAAGGTATGGAGGAAGGACGCGCTGTCGTTGGTAATCGCCGTAGAATATACGAATACCCAGATAACCAGCATGATGAAATACAATACGCCGAGGAAGAAGCCCCAGTTCTTGCCGAGGTAGCCGGCGATGATGCTGGGATAGTCTTCCGCTTTTTCTGCGGCAGCCAAGGTATTAATAAATAATTTCTGGAACAAATACATGGCCGGATAGCCGATAACAGAAGATAACAAATAAATCCAAATCCCGGCGATACCTACCTGTACGGGGAGAAATACGATACCGGCGCCGATAGCCATGCCGATACTCATAATGACCCAGCCCCAGTCGGTGCCGTCAAACTTAATCGCCTCTTTCCATTCCGCTTCCGTCATGCCAGCTTTCTGGGCGTGAGTCAACTTTGTGGTTGCCATGTTAAAAATCCATCTCCTTTACAAAATATATGACAAAAATATAATGAATACCGGCTTCGTCCCCTATTCCAAATCCGATACATCAACCAAAATTCAATCAGCTTGTCCGCTTATTCTTCCCGGCGGATGCGCTGCAAATACCGATATACGGTCGGCTCCGACACCTCCAGCCGCTCGGCGAGGGCTGAAATCCCGCCTTTGAGCAGGAACAGGCCGTCCTCATTCAAATCATGGCTGACCTGAATGCGTTCTTTCATAGACAGGCGCTTCGGCTCTACGGGATATTCCGCCAGCCGCTTGTCGATCATGCTCTCGATGGCGTCGCCGGCGTTTTTATACAAATTCTCGACGGCGTCGGCAGGCACGGCGTCTTCGTGGCTTGCCGGAAGGAATTCTTCCAGCTTCAGGCCCTTGAGGATTTCCTTATCGATGATCTCCCGGGCCGTGATGTAAGGCTGCACGTCGTAGTTCAGACACAGCACGCCGATGATCGAGCCTTCGTCGCCTCGGATAAAATAAGAAGATGAGCGAAACAGATGACCCGTACTTCCCTTGCCGTGGTAATTGACGACGTACTGCGTTTGTTCCTTGTCGCCCTGGCGAAGGAGCTTCAGCACCATATCGGTCAGCGAGCCGCCGATACTGCGTCCGCTTAGATGTCCATTCGCAATAGCCACGATAGAATGTTCCGGATCGCTTACATCATGTAATACTACTTCACAATGTTCCCCTAAGGCTTTTCCCAAAAATTCTACTAATGGTATATAGGTCTCTAATTTTCTCATGTCGTCCCCTCCTTTCTTATTTCGATAAGATTTTATCATCGCAATAAAATTTTTGCAATGTCTTTTGCAAAAAATATTCGCCATATACTAAAATCGCAATTACAGGCCATAAGTAATGCATTTATAGTATATTTTGTCCTTTCAGGACATGACAAAAAAGACTGGCAGCGTACGCAGGCGCCGTACGCTGTCAGTCTTGCCAAAGAAATGTTATGCCTAATTTTTTATTGTCATGCAAAAAATTTGTCTGTGAAAAACGGTACAAATAAGGCCTTGTTTCCCGTCGGAAGAACCGGGACAGGCTCGCTGGCTCCGTCCCTTACCAGGCGGCGACGACGCCGTCAGCCCGGGGTTCTGTCGCTCCCATGAGGACTCCTTCGTCGTTTCGCCAGATGATCTGGCCCCGTCCGTACGAAATGATATTGGGATTGACGACGACGTCGTGCCCCTTGGCCCGCAGGCCTTCTACGATTTCATCGGGAACAGCCGGCTCCACTTCGATGCGCTTGCCGCCGACCCACTGCCAGCGCGGCGCGTCGAGGGCCGCCTGGGGGTTGAGGTGGTAATCGATGGTGTTCATGAGGACCTGCATCTGGCCCTGGGGCTGCATGAACCCGCCCATGACGCCGAAGGGGCCTATGGGCTCGCCGTCTTTGGTCAGGAAGCCGGGAATGATCGTGTGGTACGATTTCTTGCGCGGGCCGACGCAGTTGTCGCTGCTGCGATCCATACTGAAATTGCTGCCCCTGTCGCTCAGGGCGATGCCCCGTCCGGGAATGACGATGCCCGAGCCGAAGCCGTCGAAGTTGCTCTGGATATACGAGACCATATTGCCTTCCGCGTCGGCGGCGCACAGGTAGACCGTGCCGCCGTTGTTGGCATCTGTCGGCGTCGGCAGCACCGCTTCCTCGCCGATGAGGCTGCGCCGCCCGTCGGCATATGCATCGGACAGCCAGTAGGACACGTCGGTCTTCATGAACCGAGGATCGGCGATGTACTGGCGGCCGTCCGTAAAGGCCAGCTTCATGGCTTCGATCTGCCGGTGGAAGGACTCGACCGTATCCCGCTCAGCAAAATCAAAGCCCTTGGCGATGTTCATGGCCATCAGCACGACCAGGCCGTGGCCGTTCGGCGGAATCTCCCACACGTCGTAGCCCCGGTAGTTCGTATGGATGGGCTCGACCCACTGGGGCTTGTATTCCGCCAGATCGTCCTTGCGGATGTAGCCGCCGGTCTTGCGCGACCAGTCGTCTATGGCGTCGGCCAGCTCGCCGTCGTACAGGGCCCGGCAGCGCGTGTCGCGGAGCAGGCGCAGCGACGCGGCGTGGTCGGGAAGATGCAGGATTTCCCCGGCCCGGGCCGGCCGTCCCTCTGGGAAAAAGGTGGAAAACAGGCCGGAAAAGGCCGCTTCCTCCCGATAGGGCGCAAAGCTTTCCCAGCTTTCAGCCAGCATGGCCGCCAGGTTCGGCATGACGGCGTAGCCGTGCTCGGCGTAATAGATGGCCGGCTCAAAGAGGGCCTCGAAGGGCAGCTTGCCGAACTGCTCGTGGATTTCCGCCCAGGCCGCCGGTGCGCCCGGCACCATGACCGGCGTCCAGCCCCGGTGCGGCACGGCGTCGCAGCCTTTATCATGCAGGTCCTCCCACGTCAGCCCCTGAGGCGACCAGCCGCTGCCGTTCAGGCCGTGGAGCTTGCCCTTCGTCCAGATGAGGGCAAAGGCATCGCTGCCCAGGCCGTTGCTCGTCGGCTCCAGTACGACTAAGCTGATAGCCGTCGCCAAGGCGGCATCTACGGCGTTGCCGCCCTGCTTGAGCATATCCAGCCCGGCCTGGGCGGCCAGGGTCTGGGACGTGCACACCATGCCGCGGCGGCCGTATACGACTTCGCGGCGCGAGGCGTAGGGGTAACAGGCCGCGTCAAATTGTATATCCATTGTCATTCCTCCCTTATGATACGCGTTGCTGCCGCTATATTTTACTATAATATGTAGTTCGACGGCAGGCGGTCAACTCCTTTTCCATAGCCGTCATGTTTTGGCTGTAAAAATTTTTTTACAAATCCCCCCTTCCCGTCTTCACTTGCGAATCGTTTCTGGCTATAATAATAGTACATTATTACAGCCTACAGCTACGGCGTATTTTAACAGCATGGAGGGATATGTACTTTGGAACGGTGTATGCTGATTATCAACCCGACAGCCGGCCGGGAACGGGCCAAATATCATAAGGACGCACTGAAAGCGCAGCTGGAGACTATGTTTGATTTCGTAGAGCTGAGACAGACGGAGAAAGCCGGCGATGCGACAGCCTGGGCGAAAGAAGCCTCCCTTGACGGATTCCACGCCGTATTTTCCATGGGCGGCGACGGCACGCTGAATGAAACCATCAACGGCTTGGCACAGGCCAACCGCCCCATCAACTTCGGATTCATCCCTCTGGGTACGGTCAACGACCTGGCCAGGGCCCTGCGCATTCCCCTGCACCCTGAAGCAGCCATTGCCATGCTGAAGCACTGCCGGACGACGAAGGTCGACATCGCCCGGGCCAACGACTGCTATTTCGTCAACACCATCGCCGCCGGCATCATGCCCGAAGCCGTCGGCCACGTCTCCATCGAGCAGAAAACCCGCCTCGGCCCGTTGGCCTATTTCCTCACGGGCATCAAGGCCCTGCAGAACCACCAGACGTCGCTGTTTAAAATCGAAACGGACGATGGCAAAATGATTTACCGCTCGCCTCTGCTCGTCGCCATGCTGACCAGCTCCGTCGGCAGTTTCCGCAACATCGCCCCCCAGGCCCGCGTAGACGACGGCAAGATCTGGCTGGCCGTATTCAAGGATTTTACCTATTTGGACCTGCTCAAGCTCGTGCCGGAATTTCTCGCCGGCGCGCCCCTGAGCAGCGAATACATGACCCTCATGACGACGACCCGGGCCAAGATCTCCATCGTAGACGACCATCCCCTGTCGACCAATATGGACGGCGACGAAGGGCCGGCCTTCCCCCTCGATTTGGAAGTGCTGCCGTCGTTTTTGACGGTCTACGTGCCGGACACGCCGGACACACCCCGCCCTCACGCCTTTCCCATCAATATACCGGGCATTCCGTAAGGCCGGCAGAAATCAATACAGACAATACAAGAAAGCAAACACAGACCGAAAGACGACCTATATGCCTCGTCCTTCGGTCTGTTTCGTATGCCCTGCGCCGGGATATTGCTTATTTTCGGAGAAAAAATCACGCAGCCCTTCGCCATCGCTTTCCCACAGGTGCCAAACGCACGCATCCTCATCATCCAGCACAATAGTCCCAACGAAATATCGTCCCATTCTCCAGCCATTGAGACCTCTATCAGGTTCTGCGCCGCCTCGCCGTCGACGTACTGCAAAAACACCTGCATATCCTTCGCGCTGTCGCTTTCACAAAAGGCACGCCCCTTCCGCCGCCTTTCCATCGACGTACCGCAGGAACGCCCGTATATCCGGGTCCAAGGCCTCGCTGTCGTCTGTGCAAAAACGAAATTCTATCTTACAACATAAGGCGTCTACTCCCGCAGGCACCTTGCCCAAATTACAGCAAATGATTCCTTTTTCCTAATTCTACTACATACTCAACCGATACACGCGCACATCTAGCAATAGTCTCTTTAGAAATACCTTCACGCAGCATTTCTAATATCATCATTGTCTCTTTCTTTTGCTCGCCCGTTCTCTCGCCTTCGGCAAACATTCTCTTTAACTCCATCGCCAACGTCATATATTCTCGCCTCGTTTCTTTATGCTGCTTGATAGCTTTCACTTCCGTATCCAAGGCCTGCACAAACGCCCCTTCCGCCGCTTTTCCATCGACGTACCGCAGGAACGCCCGTATATCCGGGTCCAGCGTCTCGCTGTCGCCCTTGCTGTTCAGGAATATCTTCGTCGCCTCGTCGTTCAGCTCCAAGCCGTCTTCTTCTACGCAGCGGTTCCGAAAGGTATACATGGGCCGGCCCTTGGCAAAGGCGTCGAAGGTACAAATAAATATAATATACGATGGCTTTAAGTTATCATATACGTCGCCTTTATTCAAGAGCTCCATGTCGATCATTCCCTGATAATACCGCGTCCGTTTGGCCAGGCCGTTGTTCGCTTCGTTTTCGCACTGCATTTCGATGTCGTAGACCCGGCCCGTTTCGTCCTTGACGTATACGTCGAGGCGAACGCTCTTGCTGTCCCAGCGGACGTCGATGCTCTTTTCCGTGTCGGGGTAGGTAATCTCGACGATCTTGATTTGCAGTATTTTCTCAATCAGATGTTGGCACAGCCTTTTATTCTGCATGACCTTTAAAAACAGGAAATTGTCCTGTATGGTCAGCTCTTCCCAGTCCTTGATTCGCTTCACGGCCTCGCCACCTTCTACTTATAGTATACTAAACATATGTACGATTCGGCAACAAATGACCTATGCCAAAAACGGCACCTTCCCCCTGTTCCGGGCACAAAAAAAAGAGCCTCTCAGCTCCCCCGTCTTCGCCACGTTCGCTCTGATGCCGGACGCACGAGTCCGCATCATCCGGCATAGCTGTCATGGCGAAATATCCTTATATTCCTGGGCCGTCATGGCCGATTTTAATTTATTCTCCGCCCCTTTGATTACCTTGCAGACCTGCGAGGCCGACAAGCCGTGCAAAGCGGCGATAGCTGCCAGCGTCATATCGGCGGCGTAGCGCAGATGCAAAAACCGCCGTTCCCGCTCGCTCAGGCGTCTCAGGTGCAGATCCAGGTCGTCCCGCAGGCCGACGAAATCCATGTAGTGATGCGGGTCCGGAGCCAGCTCGTCGATAATAGGCGGCAAATCCGTCGCCGCCTCCTCGCCGATGATGTTCTTCTCCACCCGAGCCCAGTACACCTGGTTCTGGCGGCTTTCCCGGCGAAACCGGCTCTGAATCGTGCGGTTGAAAGCCCGCGGCGCGTCCTCATCGCTGTCCAAGTCAAAGGCGTGAATGCAGTCGATAATCGCCAAATGAGCCGTCGAGCGGGCCTCGTCCATCGAGCCGTAGTGATGGAGATTCTTCCGCGAATGCTTGCAGATAAGGGGATGAAACTGCTCTAAAATAAATTCGACAGCTTCGGTGCTGCCGTTTTGGGCCTCGCGAATCCAAGGCCGCAGCGCTTCGGTCATTTCGAACTCCTCCAATCTATTCACATACTATGCGCCGGCAGGCGGCCTCAGGCATTGGGCCCGAGACATGCCGCCCGGCGCGTTTTTTTACTCGTCGATGGTCTCGACGCTGCGGGTCACGATCTGGCCCTGCTTCAGCGACGCCAGGTCGCCGTCAGCCGTCGCGAAGACCTTCTTCTCGACAATCGTCCGGGCCGCCGCTTCGACCGTCGCCTTGTCCAGGCCCTCTTTCGGGTCCTTCAGGGAGTAGACGACGCTGTTGCCGCCCCCGTCGAGAAATTCGAGCTGGAGCGTTCTCGTTTTCGTCACAGCCATAGCCGGTACCTCCTTTCTCTAGTATGGTCGGGCCCTTAGGCCGAAATCTCGTGTTCCACTACTTCGCGGATCGCCGTAAACGGGTCGTCCTGCAGCGTGCCGAGAGCCGTCACGACGTCGACGATATTGGCCGGCTCTGCGCCGGATTTCAAATGAGCCAACGTGACCTGACGGGTCTTCTGCGCGCCGCTGCCGTCCTGATACGACACGGTCAGCTTCAGCTTGCTGGAAACAGGCGTACGTTCTGCCATCGGTCCTTCCTCCTTTCCCTTTCTTAGGATACGGTATACTTCCGGTGAGGCGCGCCTTCTTCCTTGCTCGCCCCTCTACTGTATATGGGACATCGAGAAATATATTTATTTCCTTAAAAATCGGAATTTCGTCCCTAATTTAAAAAGAAATAGAAAGAAACAGAAGGAAATTCTTAGCATACATACGAAGCAAAGGCCAGGATATCGAAAAGATTAAATACTATACAGGTATATTCCTTATATTTTATGAACTTTTTATATTTCAAAAAGTATTTTTGCCCAGAAAAAACGGGCCGGAGGCTATCCCCCCGACCCGTATTCTCTTGCCTTCGGTCAGCCCGTCACGGCTGCCCAAACAATCTTACTGCTGCGGCTGCCCTGCCTGGGCGTCGCCATCCTTCGGCTGCGCCTGGCCGTTTTGTTCCATCAGGAGCTCGACCATCGCCGTCAGCTTGTCGATCTGTTCGCGCTGCTGCGCCAGCTGGGCATCCTGGGAAGCCACGACTTCCTGCATGGACTTGAGCGACTTGGCCATAGCCGTCCGCGACGTCGTCGCGCTGCCCGAGCCTGCGCCTACCTTGAAGGATACGCCGGCGTTCACCATGTCTTCGCCGCCGCCGAATGCGCCGCCGACGCTGAACATGACGTTTTCGCTGGGCCGATAGAAGGCGCCTACAGCGACTGCGCTTGCGCCGCGGTAGTTACCAAAGCCGGCCGCAAAGTCCAGCTTGTTGTCCGGATCGAAATCCAGCGGATGCAAGGCCGCCAACGCCGCTGCCCCTGCGCCGACCCGTTCAATGCGGTCGCCCAGCTTGTTGACTGCGCTGCCTAAGATGCCGATGTTTTCCGTATTAGCCGCAACCTGCTGATTGGTCTGCCACAGCTGGCTGCCGTTGACAGCGTCCGTCGACGTTGCGGAAATTTCGCCGTCGGCTACGCCGGTAATCTTGTTGCCATTCATGTTGAGGGTACCGTTCATATCGACGTTGCCATTAAAGGTTGCGTCGCCGCCGACATTCAGATTCCCCTGCAAGTCCGTATCGCCCGTGACTTTTACATTATTATCTACTGTCACGGTGTCGCCGTCATGAGAAATGGAATCGTCAGCTCCGCTGCCCGGCCCTCTGTCCGGTCTGCCGCTGTTGTTCGTCGTGTTTGTTCCGCTAGTTTCCGCAGCTCCACTGCCATCGGAAGCAACAGAAATTTCCGAAAGCTTGGAAAGATCATCGGCGCTCAAACTGGACAACGCATTGACTGCGCTCACATCCATATTGCTGAGCGCACTGAGGGTGCTGATATTAGAGCGGGAGAAAGCGGAAAGAGCATTGCCAGCAGTTTCTAAGGTCATAACACGGGTATCTATACCTTTAATAGCAGTAACAACACTCGCACTAGGATCAATTTTAGGATGATCGTCCCCCCAGTCAATATTCATCGGATTACCTGAAGCATCAGTACGAATGCCTACAATACCAGCAATATTACTCATAGCTGAGGCTAATTTGTCTGTGGCTGATGTTAAATTAGTATATGCGGTTCCTAAGTAAGGCGTCTCTTTAAAATCTACCGAACCAACAGCACGATCCAATGCATCAAGAGCGCTTGTCGCAGATGGCATTTTTTCTGCCGACAATACGTTACGTCCTGTAAATTTCAAGCTACCAATATTTCTATCCAATGTAGATACTGCATCAGTAACATTGGTATAAGAATCTGCTAATACAGCATCATTTCCTGTAAATTTAAGTGTGCCAATAGCCTTATCCAATGCGCTGGCAGCTTCCGTTAAATCCATACCGCCAGCAGCCGTGCTATCTATCAAGAAATTATTAGACGAGTAATCGCCATCACCGACAATCTGATTCGTAGCATACAACTGTCCGCCATTGACAGCATCCATAGACGTTGCCCTACTAATATCTCCAGCAGCTACGTTAGTAATCGTAGTACCATTACCGTTATTGTAGGATAAATCGACTGCTTGCTTATCTTTATTTCTGTACGTTACAGCCAAATCGGAAATACCTTGGATGTCTTGCTGAACTTTCCAAAGCTGGCCTCCATTAATAGCCTCGGTCGAATTTTCATTCACAACGCCGCCAGTCAAACCAGTAATCTTTCCACCGTTATTTGCATTGATAATAATATTACCGATAGTGGCGCTACCATTCGTCGTAGAAAAGCTTCCCGCTGTGACGGCTCCTGTCGCATTCAGTGTGCCCGTTTTTATGCTCTCAAGACCAGTCAAGGTTGTAGACAGACCCAATCCGTTTGTTTCATCCAGCGTCAGGTTGCTGCCGTTTACTTTGACCTGTACTTTATCGTCGGCAATTTCTAATCCCTTGCCGGTATTGACGGATATTTTATTGTCGTCTCCGGCAATCGTAATCCCGTTGCCATCCACATAAGTCTTGATAGACTGCTTCACATCATACAGCTGTCCGGCATTTACGGCATCTTTCGAACCAGAAACAAGCTTGCCGTCTTCCACATTTGTAATCTTCTGGTTGTTTGCATTTAGTCCCGTACTCGAAATATAGGTTTTATCGTCTACTTTGAAGCTAGCCGCCGTAACGTCCCCCGTAGCCGTCAGAGCGCCCGTGCCAATGCTCGTCAATCCGCTGACCGTCTTCGACAGGCTGACTCCCTTAGTATCGACAACGATGTTTCCATCCTGTGCCGCTTTCACTTCTACGTTGCCGCTGCCGTCAAATCCTATGCCGTTGCCGTTCTTCACCGATACGACGTTCGAACCGTCAATAACTATACCATTTCCTGCCGTATAAGTCTTTCCTGTACCATTTTTGCTCACATAGTCTTGCAAATACTCTACGTTAACGGCATCCGTACTAGCACCAATCTTGCTCGTAACTAACCCGGTAATTTCTCCGTCGGTAAGTTTAAGACCGTTCGTAGCGTTTCCAATCGTCACAGAAGTAGAAAACAGTCCTGTTTCTGCCGTTACGCTACCGCCACTGATAGCCCCTGTTGTCGTAAGACTGCCAACCGAGGCTGCTCCGCTGGCCGTAATGGTTCCCGTGTCGATGCTCGTCAATCCGCTGACTGTCTTCGACAGGCTGACTCCCTTAGTATCGACAACGATGTTTCCATCCTGTGCCGCTTTCACTTCTACGTTGCCTCTAGCGTCAAATCCTATACCGTTGCCGTTCTTCACCGATACGACGTTCGAACCGTCAATAACTATACCATTTCCTGCCGTATAAGTCTTTCCTGTACCATTTTTGCTCACATAGTCTTGCAAATACTCTACGTTAACGGCATCCGTACTAGCATTAATCTTGCTCGTAGCTAATCCGGTAATTTCTCCGTCGGCAAGTTTAAGACCGCTCGCAGTATTTCCAATCGTCACGGAAGTAGAAAACAGTCCTGTTCCTGCCGTTACGCTACCGCCACTGATAGCCCCTGTTGTCGTAAGACTGCCAACCTTGGCTGCTCCGTTAGCCGTAATGGTTTCCGTGCCGATGCTCGTCAATCCGCTCACTTCTTTCGCTAAGCTGATGCCATCAGCGTTTACGACGATGTTTCCGCCGCCAGCTGCTTTAGCCGATATAGTCGGCGTCTGCGTAGCGCCGTTAGCTATGGCAATACCGTTTCCAGCTTGGTAGGTCTTAACCGTATCGGCTACTTTCTGTAACTGGCTGCCGTTTACTGCATCTTTTGAGGTCGCGTTAACTTCTCCCTCTCCTACATTGGTGATCTTTTTACCGCCCATAGACGCGCCTTGTGCAAACGTTGCCGTGCCATTAGCCTTCAACGCGCCAGTCAGAGTTGTTTCTCCTGTAACGCTCAGCGTGCTGTCAAGGGTTGTCGCGCCAGCTACTCCCAGCGTACCGCTGAGCGTCGCATTATTGTTCACTGTCAGCGCATCAGTGCCGAGGCTCGTCAGGCCGCTCACTTCTTTCGCTAAGCTGATGCCATCAGCGTTTACGACGATGTTTCCGCCGTCAGCTGCTTTAGCCGATATAGTCGGCGTCTGCGTATCGCCCTTAGCTATGGCAATACCGTTTCCAGCTTGGTAGGTCTTAACCGTATCGGCTACTTTCTTTAACTGGCTGCCGTTTACTGCATCTGTTGAGGTCGCGTTAACTTCTCCCTCTCCTACATTGGTGATCTTTTTACCGTCCATAGACGCGCCTTGGGCAAATGTTGCCGTGCCATTAGCCTTCAACGCGCCAGTCAGAGTTGTTTCTCCTGTAACGCTCAGCGTGTTGTCAAGGGTTGTCGCGCCAGCTACTCCCAGCGTGCCGGTAAGCGTTACATTATGAGCTTTAACGTCTCCTTGGTCATCGACAGTAAAGCTATCGTTCGTATTCGCAAAGCTGCCGCCTCTTACAATTCCTTCAACATCGGCCTTGCCAGCCTTCAAATTAGTAATTTTCGCATTGGTTGCCGTGACTTTGCCTTCCGTCGTCAAGCCGCCGACTGTCGCCGTGCCGGTAATGTCAGCATTGCCTCTGATGGCTGCGCTTCCTGCTGTCATGGTTCCTTCAATGTCAGCTTTTCCAGCATTCAGATTTGTCGTATTGACAGTGCCGGCCGTGACCGTTCCTTCCGTTGTCAGGCCGCCGACCGTCGCTATGCCGCCAATGGTCGTGTTTCCATCAATGACCGCACTGCCGGCTTTCAACTGGCCTTCTGTCTGGATACTACCAGCCGTTAAGCTTCCGCCAACGGTAGCAGCGCCTTCAATAACGGCACTGCCAGCTGTAATCGTTCCTTCAATATCAGCTTTACCGGCATTTAAATTCGTTGTATTGACAGTTCCCGTCGTAACGACGTCGCCGTTGATCTGCGTTTCTTTACCTTCTGTTCCATTGCTAAACACAGCACCGTCTTCTTCTGTTACAGCAATATAGCTATTTCCTTGCTGAATGCCGATTAAATCGCCGCGAACTTGGAATTGGCTTTGGCCGGCGCGCGCATATAAAGTACCATCTTCGTTTACTTCAAAGTTCCTGTTTGCCGCCGATAACGAGCCTTCCACTTCCGCATTTCCGTCGGTATAGATATTGCCGTCGTTATCGACGTAGAGGCCTTCTCCGTCATCCGTACCCCCTACGAAAAGGCCGTCTTTGGTCAGGGAATTATACGTGCCCTGACCGTTATGGGCATAAAAGCCTTCTTCGTTATAGATCGTATGCTGTCCATCCGGCGTCGTAACAGTAGAACTGCCGCCTTCGCCGGGCTGCCCTTCGTCTTCATTCGCCAGAGGCGCGACGCTTTTTGCTTGCGGATTTGAGGCCAGCGTTACTATCTTATCCGAAGACGTATTGTTCGTTTCTTCTACCTGGGCGTTGAGCAGGGCGTAGGGGTCCGTCAGTTCTTCAGCCTGTACGGGCGCGGCGCAGAGGCCCGTCGTCAGCACCAAGGCGGCCAATACGGCGGCGGCGCTCCGGCCGACGCGGCTGCCTGCGCTCTTCGTGCAGCTGTGCGCCAGCTCGGATACGACGACGTATTGATGTTTTACTTTACTCCATATGACTTTATATATTCGATTCATACCTAGTTCCTCCTTGCTATGGTAATACGCGTTCTTTTTTGCTTCGATGCAGGGAAAACCAGCGCAGGCGGCAGGCGGCGCTGCAAAAGGCGATCCGCCGGTCGTAGGGCTCGGTGATTTCCACGTAGGTTCCGCAGTTTCGGCAGTGAAAGGCGTGGCGTATGGTCTGGGATTTGACTTTTTCCGAGTGCTTCCAGTACAGCCGCTCGCAATGAGCCGAGCAGAATTTCGTCCGCCTGTCCGTCGCCTCGGTCACCCGCACCAGCTTGCCGCATTTCAGGCAGTGAAAGGTCCGCAGGGCTTCCTTTTTCCGCGACGACCGGCCGTGATCGTTTACGCCGTGCCGGTGGGCGTAGCGCCGGCAGTAATTGCTGCAGTATTTCTGCGTGATTCGGTCCGCTTCAAATTCTTTGCCGCAAACGGGACATATGGCTTTCCGTTTCATAGGCAACCTATGGATTCTCTAGCAAGCACACGGAGCGCGCGCCGGGCGA
>NZ_JAOQKD010000005.1:0-86458 GCF_025567065.1 Megasphaera stantonii | reverse complement strand
TTAGTCTAGCATGTTATATCGGCAAATGCAATATCCCCTAATCCAATAATTATGAATAAATCGTTAAATCTATATTAAAATATTATCGTCCCGCTTTTGTATCCTATGGTATGTAATTTCTGTAAATCAGGCCGTTTTCCCGGATATATGGCGTCGCATCGTGTAAAAAATTCCATTCAGAAAAAACGCACGGCGCAATGTCCAATGGATAAAAATACATCATACGGTTTAAAGCCACCCCTAAAATAAATGACAAACCCCGATACATATCACATTTCTCATAAACCATTCCACCCCTGCTATGTATCGTATCAAAAGACATTTCGTCCTCATTCCTCCTGTCTAGAAGCCCGCAAAAAAACAGGCTGGAACCCTCACTCCAGCCTGTCAGTGAACCATACTGCGCCTAAATCACGCGCCGCACTTCTTTATCTACTTCTTGTACAAATACGCCTTGGCCGCCCTGCCGTCGACGTACCTCAAAAACGCCCGCACATCCGGGTCCAGCGTTTCACTTTCGTCTTTGCAAAAACGAGGCCCTGCCTTACAACATAAGGCGTCCACTCCCGCAGACGCCTTATCTTATTCGGATTACAATAAATGATGTTTTTTTCCTAATTCCGTAATGTATTCTACTGAAACCTTTGCATACTTCGCTATCGTTTCTTTAGCAACTCCATCTTTCAGCATCGCCAATATCATCATGGTTTCCTTCTTTTTTTCCCCCTCGGCAAAGCTCGCCAGCTCGCGCCGTTTGATTTCCATTGCGTACGTCATATATTCTCGCCTCGTTTCATCGTGCTGCTTCACGCGCCTACACACAATCCAGTATAAAACAGGCTGCTTGCCTTCACAAGCAGCCTCTCTGTTATAACAAATGTTGTTTTTTACCCAATTCAATAATATACTCTGCCGACGTCTGTACACAGTCCGCAATAAATTCTACAGACAGCCCCTTTTGCAGCATAGTTACTATTATTTTCTTCTTTTCGTTTGCACTGCCTTCCGCAAGACCTTCTGCGAGGCCTTCTGCAATACCTTCCTGCCGCTGCCGCTTTAACTCCATGGCTAATGTCATATATTCTCGCCTCGTTTCATCGTGCTGCTTCACGCGCCGTACTTCCTTATCCACTTCTTGTACAAACACGCCTTCGGCCGCCTTGCCGTCGACGTACCGCAAAAACGCCCGCACGTCCGGATCGAGGGCCTCACTGTCGCCTTTACTGTTCAGAAATATTTTCGTCGCCTCGTCGTTCAGCTCTATGCCATTCTGCTCTACACAACGATTTCTAAACGTGTACATCGGCAATCCCCGGTCAAAGGCGTCAAAGGTGCAGATAAAGATGATATACGCCGGGTTCAGCGCACTGTAATCATCGCCCTTTTCCAGGACGTCCATATCGATCATGGCCTGATAGTACCGCGTCCGCTTGGCCAGGCCGTTGTCCTTTTCGTCAGTACACTGCATTTCAATATCGAATACCCGCCCCGTATCGTCCTTGACATAGACGTCCAGGCGCACGCTTTTGCTGTCCAGCCGGATGTCGATAGTCTTCTCCGTATCGGGATAAGTAATGTCGGCTATCTTAATCTGCAGAATCTTCTCAATTAAATGCTGGCACAGGCGCTTGTTGCGCATGACCTTTTGAAATAAAAAGTTGTCTTGTATGGTCAGCTCTTCCCAGTCCTTAATTCGCTTCACGGCCTCGCCTCCTTCTACTTGGATTATACCAAACATGCGTACGCCTTGGCAATAAACGACCTATTCCTGATAGGAATACATATACGAAATAAGGCGCCTGCTCCCTTGCCAGCTGCGTATCGCAAGTATCACAATTTCAGGCAAATCCAAGATACCCTGCGCCGTTTCTTTAGTTCAGATAAAAGAAAAATCCCGCGCGCAGCGGGATAAAAAGCTAGACAATACTATCATATTTGACTTTATACTGGTTAAATTGTCTGTAATCTAACTGCTTATCATTTTGCAGACGGCCAATGACGATTCCTTGCTGAACACCGATAGTTTCTGCAAACTGCGCAATAGACGCTATGGAGTAATCTCCACGGCCGATAAATTGCTGCATCTTGTCTTCCGGAATCAAGATATTGGCGGCGATTACATCCGCCTGTTTTTCTTCCTCTTCAGATACGTCGCGGCTACGATAAATATGGCCTTCTAAAATATGCGCTATTTCATGGAACAAACTGAACCAAAATTTATCGGCATATTTTCCCCGCATCGTAACGCCTAACACAATCTTATTCTTATTGTCATCGTAAAATGTAATGCCATGCAAAAAAGACCCTTGCAGCCGCGGCAAGTATACAAGGGCAACGCCGCATTGTGCCAATACCGCTTCCAATTGTTTAGCGAAGGCTGTCGAACGGTATAAGGTCATCTTTCGTATTTCAGGCAGCGCGTTGACTAATTTATTTCTTGAAAAGGTCTCAACCTCTATCTCGCCGGCTTTATGTTTCGCGTATTGCGCCAACGTCCATGTAGCGTAGGTGCTTTTTTCAGTTTCCGCCAAACGCCGGCAGGCTATGGGCATAAACATATGCACTTTTTCCAGCGTATGCACGCCAAAATATTTACAGAGATTTTTTACTTTTTCTTCACTTTTAGTAGTATCGGCAACCATTCCCCATTCTGCAATACTTTTATACGGATATTTCTTAGCAATTTCAATCTCTTTTTCCAATTCATTTTCCCGTTTGGCTTTTATAAGCTTTTCTTGATATATAGCTTCCAATGTATTCCAAAAACGAGCCGGAATCCCCAGCACTAATTCAAGGCGCTCCGCCACGTCTGGAGTCAATCGGACAATCCCGTTGATTAACTGGCTGACATGCTTTTCAGACAGACCCATGCGCCTGGCGAATTCTTTTTGTGTCATGCCATAATCGTCAAGCTGTTCTTTAATTGTAGCGCCAGGAGGCGTAGCAATATAGCTTTTACTTTCCAACATGACCCTCACTCCTTCTTCATCATTAATGATAATCTACAATTTCTTGTATCTCTGCAATTTGAATTTCTTCCCCTTGTTTAGTAAATATAAGACGATATGGCTGGCTTAAATCCATGGCATATTGATTCGCTCTGTCGCCTTTCAGCAGGTGACATCGCCCTATGCGCCCCAGCACCAATAGCTCCACCGTATCAGCCGCTTTGATTTGATCAATGCGCATATGTATTTTCCTGGCCATCTCCTCGCCATATTCACGACGTGCTGCACTGGCATCTGTACATATTTTCCGTATTTGATTGTTTCTATACTTTATTTCCAATGCCCCACCTCATTTACCTATTAGGTTAATTTTATAATATCAGATAGCGGAATAATAATCAATAACACGCAGCCTATACTTGTCGTGAATGCGAAAACGACATAGAAAACCTCAGGATTTTCAACAAATCGAAAATCCTGAGGTTTCCTTACGCCGCAGCCTGGCCGCGCATGGCCGGATATTGTATGATGCCTGCGGCGATAGCCCTGGCGGTTTCGTCCTTATGGGCCTCGTAGCAGCGCATGTCGTAGTCGTTGTCGATGAAGCAGACTTCCACCACGACGGCGGGCATGGCCGTGTTGCGCAGGACGAAGAGGCCCGGCCGCTCTTTCAGCCCCCTGTCGGGCAGGTTGAGGACGGCCTTGACGTTGGCCTGGATGCAGTGGCCCAGGAGCAGGCTTTGGGGTGTATTGGAAATGAGTGTTTCCGTACCCGTAGCCCGCTTATTGAAGGCGTTGAAATGAAGGGACACGAATACGTCCGCTTCGGCGGCGTTGGCTTGTCCGCAGACAGCGTACAAATCGTCGGACTGGCCCAGGACGACGGCGACGCCGTTTCGCTCCAAATAGGCCTGGACGGCCTCGGCCAGCTCATAGGCCAGGTCGCATTCGCGCAGGTTCAGGGCGGCGTTGACCGCCCCGCTGTCCAGCAGGCGGTCGTGGCCCGGATTGAGATAGACTTTCATCGGTATAGTTCCTCCTAATCAGCAAATACAGTATGCGGATGATAAAGACGACGGTCCGTTTATCGACAGACCTCAAAAAGCGCAGGATCTTCTGCATGGGCATCCTCCTCTCTGGGTCGCTTCGCCATGTACAGGGTCACGCAGCCCGTCTCGTCGAGCTCCATCATGGTGACGTAGGGGCTGGCGCAGCGGTCTTCCCGCTCCCGGTCGGCCCGGCAGTTGGCGATTTCCATCTTGTTTCGTTCGATGAGCTCCTCGCTCATGTGGGGAAAAAAGGATCGGGCAAAGGCCGTCAAGCCCTCCGATACGACGAGGCCCGGCACGGAGCGGCGCTGGCCGAGAGCGGTCCGGACGCGGCGCAGCTCGCCGGCGCGGCGTTTCCTCTCGGCGTGGGAAATCCGCGGCGGCGTCTCGTCCAGATAGATTGCACCTTCCTGTTGCCGGCGGCGGCGTTCCATCTCCCGCCAATGAGCGAGTACGTCGGCAATGGACGGCTCAAAGCGGTGGACCTCCAGGATGCGCCGCGTCAGGGCGCGGGCCTGATCCTCCGTCAGGGGCGGCAGCATGTCCTTCAGGATGCGCATTCTAGCAGCCATCCCCGTCGGATTCCCAGATTTGCCGAAGCATTGTATCAACGTATTGATTAAATTCCTTCTCCCGTCGTTCATACATCGTCTCCCTTCGCCGCGGCCGCCCGCCGCTGTTGACCAGGACGGCCCGGATATAGCGAATGCCGGACGCGCCGTTGTCCCTGGCAATGTCTATGGCGGCGCAGACCGCTTCGTCGCCCCAGCAGCGGGCCAGGTCGGTCAGTTCCTCTGCCGTGCGGCTGCTCATCTGGCCGAAGGCCGCCGTATAGCGGCGCAGGGCAGCTCGTCCCGCCGAAGGGGACGGGGCCTTCGCCGGGTCGCCGCAGCCTCTTTGGGCTGCCGTAGTCCATACGGGCGCGATGCCGCTGTTGCCGCCGGGCTCGGCCATGTGGGCGCACGGATCCCTTAGTCTGTCGCCTTCCTCGCCCTGCCAGACTGCCGCCGTCGGAGCTGCGTCGTCCCATACGGCAGGGGCTTCGCCGTCGCCATAAGAGGACGCCATACGGCCAGCCTCTTCCCGTACGGGGACGAGCCCGCCGTCCGGGCAGGCCGAAGCCCTTTCGTCTGCCGCCGTCTCGTCAGGGCAGACGTATCCCGTCGGGACAGCCTGCGCCGAAGGCCGGGCATGGTCTTCGCCGCCGCAGCGCGGGTCACTGGCAGCGTCTTCCGCCCATGGGCTGCTCTCGGCCGGAGCTTCAGACGTATGGCAGCGCGCCTCGCTGCCTTCGGCCTTGCGGCGGCGGTAGCGGCGCATGCGGTCGCGGGCATCGCGGCGTTTTTTCTCGTCCCGGTCAAAGCTCTGGATTTCATGCCAGGGCACGATGCGGATCAGGCCCTTCTCATCGCGGCTGATGAGGTCGATTTGCTCGAACACGTCGAGGACTTTTTCCACAAAGGCCCGGCGGCGGTGCAGCTGACGAGCCAGCAAGGCCGTCGTCACGGCCTGCCCCTTGGCCACGTAAATGTATCCGTCGTCGTTGACCATGCCGGCCAGGTCCTTCAGGTAAAACCAGATGACGAAGTAGGAGTCGCCGCTGGGCTGACTCAACAGATACATCATGCGCGGGTCCTGAAACAACCCGACCTTTGTCTGAAACCACCGCAGCTTCTTCATGGGCTGCTCCTTTCCGCCCGCCCTGGGGCCGTCTTTGCTCGCTACTGTATATGGGACAGGGAAGGAAGCATTTATTTCCCTTTCAGCTATGCAGTTTCAGCATCTTTGTCCGCCATAAAAATACACGTCATCTCTGTATATACGGGTATGCAAAATAAAAAGAAAAAAAAACAAAGAGAAAAGATAAGACGTTACGCGTAACGGTACGGACGTACTGCAGTGGGTATAGACAGGGAAATCGGCATAATGACGCCGATGGGGCGAAACGGCCCTGCATCGCATACGCCGTCAATAGCCCGATATACGCCGGTATATTCCTGGCAGTTCTCCCTGTATTTTGCCGTATGGCGGCGATTTTCAAACGGATTTCCGCCGATAACAAAAAAAACTCCCTGCCGAATCGTCCGGCAGGGAGGGTCCATGCATTATTTAAAGTAATCGGGATACTGCTTGCGCAGCACTTCCACGTCGATGATGCCCTTGTTGATATGCTCTTCCATGATGGCTACGCCGCGCTGGGCGTCGTGGCGCAGGATGGCTTCCGCCAGGGCTTGATGCTGGCTGTAGAGGATGTTCATCTGCTCGGCCGCCGCGGCGATGTTCAGCACGCGGGCCCGCATGTAGTCGGCTGTGGAGCTTTCGATGATCTGCCAGATATGCGGCTTGCCGCAGCCCTGGTACAGGATGCTGTGGGTCTGGTTGTCGCTGGCGAAAAAGCCGTTGACGTCGCGGCGGCGCAGGTACAGCTCCTGCTCCTTCAGGCATTGCTGGAGCTTCCACATGTATTCTTCGGGAAACTCCCGGCAGGCCAGGGCGACGACAGCCGTCTCCATGGTCACCCGCAGAAAGCGGAATTCCGCCAGCTGCTCCGTATTGATCTTAGACACGAAGGTCCCCCGCTGGGGCAATACGTCGAGAAGGCCCTTCTGGGCCAGGCGGATAAAGGCCTCCCGCACGGGAGTCCGGCTGACGGACAGCATCGTCGACAGCTCCTGTTCCGACATGGCCGTCCCAGGCACCAGATGCAGATTCATGATGTTATCGTACAACACGCGGTAGGCGTATTCCCGCACGTTTTCCCGCGGCTCTTTTTCCAGCAATCGTAACTGTTCCATTGGCGTCCCCTGTATCTAAAAAATTACCATACTTCATATTCTACCATATTACGGCTTCAATTTGAAATGCATTGGCTAAAAAAATGATGTATACCGATACAAAAAATGCGTCCTCTTTCTGTACTTTGACGAAAAATACCCCCTTGCCGCAGAGGCAAGAGGGCAGGAGACGTTATTCTTCCCGTTCCAGGCCGGGGTCTTTGTTATCCTTCAGGATGAATACCTTGACCAGGACGACGACGATCATGAGCACGCCGACCTGTCCCATCAGGGGATAGAGGAAGCCGATGAGCTTGCCGAAGCCGATCTGGGCGCCGAAGTAGGCCACGACGCCCAGGACGACGGTCACGACCATCTTGACGGTCTTGTTGGGCATCCACTGCTCCAGCTTGTTGATGACGACCCAGAACATGGGAGCCGCCGTGCTGTAAATGCCCAGGAGCAGGATGACCGAGAAGATGAGGGCCAGGGCCGGAGCGAACTGCTGGGCCAGAAACAGGTTGGGAACCTGAAGCTTTGCTACTTCCGCCGGGAAGCAGAGCATGGCCGCCATCATGAGGGCGCTGGCGATCATCAGGGCCACGCCGCCGAGGAACCCGCCGAGGAAGGCTTCGCGCCGGCTGTTGGCCTTGCCGCCCAGGCCCGTCAGGAAGGGGATGGAGCCGAAGACCATGCAGGAAGCGTACAGGACGCCGCTGAACCAGGCCGAATCGAGGACATCGTACGTCGAGAACCACCAGGATTTCGTCGAGCGCAAGTCGTATAAGACTTCCCAGCCCTTGGCCCAGTCCGTATTGGCGTTGAGGACCGTCAGGATGCCGATGCCGATGGTAAAGAAGATGATGACCGGACCCATGGAGCCGATGACGTCGGCCAGGCGCATCAAGCCCAGCAGGATGGACAGGATGCACAGGAGGGCCATAAACACGCTGCCCACGTCGCCGGGCAGGGCGAAGTATTCCGAGGCCACGGCTCCCGTGCCGGCGATCATGATCGACACGACGCTGAATAAAAATAAGATCGTAACCCATTCCAAAAACGTGCCGATGTACTTGCCGCAGTAGTAGTGAAAGACCTGGGTGTGGTACTTCAGCTTCAAATCGTAGCCCTTCTGCATGAGCGCCCCGCCCAGAAAGGCGAATATGAGCATGCTGACGAAGCAGCCGATGATGCCCTGAGGGCCGAAGGCTCCGAAGAACTGGAGGATTTCCTGGCCCGTCGCATAGCCCGACCCGATGCTGAAGGCGCAGTAAGCGCCGGCGAAAATGACGACGTTGCGCAGGCTGACTTTTGTGTTGCTGTCTTGATTCATATCCATCTCTCCTTTATCGCGCCGCCTGCAGTTCCGCTTCGATGCGCTCTAAGCGGCGCGCTAATTCCGTAATGTCCTGAGGCACGCGCAGGCGGACGTGGCGCTTGCCGATGCCTTCGAAGTCGACGCCGTTTTCCACGCGGATGCCGTATTTCCAGAACAAGGCTCCCAAATCGACGTCCTGATCCGTATAGAACAGCGTAATAGGCACGTCGTCCCGCGTCGCCGACGTCTTGAGCACGTTCAGTCCGCTGATGAGCTTCTGGTTGTTCTGGGCGATGAGATCCCGCGAATAGGCCAGGAAGGCCGGGTCGGACAACACGACGGGGATCATGGCCGCCGCCGGCGTCGTCAGGTTCATCTCGCCGCCGAAGGCTTCCAGAATATCGGCCATAGCCTTGGGAACGGCGATGTAGCCGGCCCGCAGGGCTCCTAAGCCGAAGCCCTTGGAAAAGGTCCGGGTCACGATGAGGTTGTCGAATTCATCGAGGAGGGACAGAGCCGACTCGGATTTGTCCAAAAAGTCGCCGTAAGCTTCGTCGACGAGGACGAGGACACCTTTTTCCCGGGCCGCCGTCAAAATCCGCCGCAGGTCGGCAATGGACAGGGCCTGCCCCGTCGGGTTGTTGGGGTTGTCCAGGTAAGCCAGGCGGTGATGTTCGCGGATAGCCGCGACGTATTCGTCTACAGGGAAGGCGAAATGGTCCTCTTCCCGCAGGGGCACGACGTCGACTTCAGCTCCGCAGGCCCGGGCGTCCGTCGTATACGACGAAAAGCAGGGCTGGGGAGCGAGAACCCGCGTCCCGTCTTCCAGAAAGATGGAATTGACAGCCCGCAGGGCGCTCATGGAGCCGTTCTGCATGCTGAGTTGGCCGACGTCCAGCGACGCCACGTCGGAAAAATACTCGCAGATATGCCGCCGCGTTTCCACGTAGGGATGAGCCGGATAGCTGGCCAGGACGTCAAAGGTCGCCGCGTACATGTCCTTCGTCAGCTTCGGCGTGACGCCGCAGGGGTTGATGCCCAGGGAGCAGTCGATAATATCCTTTTCCAGAGCCGTCCCCTCGTCCTTCAGGTAGCTGTGCCGCACCATGCCTTGCAGAGCCCGGCGAATACGATATTCCATAGGTAAAACCTCCTCATGACGCAAGTCCCGCCAAGGCAGCCTGATCCAGGCGCAGAGGCGGACAGCGTTTCATATTTTCCCGCTCATATTGATAAAATATGATGTTTTGTTCTTCATTATAGACTACGCAAATCCTTTTGTAAAGTAAAACGATTGTGTATTAAAGTATACAAAACAAGCCCCGGCATACCAAAAAAACGGGCCGAGGACATGTAGTTCCTCAACCCGTTTGTCTGCATTGCAGTCCGCTATTCTGCTTGTTCGTTTTGGAATGCCGCCAGCTGCTCCCGTGTCGGCAAGCCTTCGTTGTCGCCGGCGACCTGGATGACCATAGCTCCGACGGCGGCGCCCCGGCGGGCTGCTTCTTCCATAGACAATCCTTCCAGCCAGGCGCTGGTAAAGCCGACGGCAAAGCCGTCCCCGGCTCCGACGGTGTCGACGACATGGTCTACGCGGTAGCTCGGTACGTACAGTCCGCCTTCGCGGTCGGCGACGTACGTGCCGCTGCTGCCGCCCAGCTTGATGACGACGAGCTTCGCGCCCCGTTCCAGATAATAGCCGGCGACGGCCTGTTCATCGTCCAGCCCGGTCAGTATCTTGCCTTCGCTGAGGCCGGGCATGACGATATCGGCGTACTGGGCGGCGTCGTTGATGACGCTGGCCATCGTTTCCGTATCGGGCCAGAGCATGGGCCGCAGGTTCGTATCGAAGGAAACGGACACGCCGCGGCGGCGGGCTTCCTTCATGAGGGCCACGACGGTCTGGCGGCACGACGGCGACAGGGCCAGTGGAATGCCCGTCGTATGGACGTGGGTCACGCCGTCCCAGCAGATGCCCTGCAGGTCGTCAGGCGTCATGAAGGAGAAGGCCGTGTACTTGCGGATATTCGCCACAGCCGGGTCGCCTTCCAAGACCCGTTCCTTCATCTGAAAGCCCGTCATATGGGCCTCGTCGGTCTGCACATAGTCCGTATGGATTCCGTTGTCTTTCAAAAAGGCCCGAATGCTGCGGCCGAAGGGGTCGCCGCCTACCTTGGAAATATAGGATACGTCGTGGCCTAAGCGGGCCATGCCGACGGCGTAATTTAATTCAGCCCCGCAGACGTGGCGGGAAAATCGCTCCACTTCGGCCAAATCGCCGGGCCGGTCCGCAATGAGCAGGCCCATAGCTTCGCCGATGGTTAATACCTTTGCCATAGAAATCCTCCTTGTTTTCTTAGAAAAATAACTGAGTACAGTAAGGTACTATACTCAGTTATCCGTTGCATATGACATGACGTTACATAGCGTCGTCCAATTCGTTCAGGTCTCGTCCCGTCGTATCTTCGGAGAAGTAGGCGCCGAAGAAGCTCGACATGGAGAAGACGATGGTCATGATGGCCAGGGGAACCCAGCTGCCCGTCATCGCCGTAACGGCGGCGGCCGCGATGATCGGACCGAAGCCCGTAGCGACGAGGCCGGCGATTTCCTTCGCCAGCGATACCATGGTGACGCGGTGTCTTGCGCCGAACAGCTCCGTCAATACGACGTTTTCCAGAGCGAAGAGGCCCTGTACGCCGACGTTCAGGCCGATGACCATGGCGATGGTCAGGATGACGGGGTCCTTCGTTTCGAAGAGAAGCATCATGGGAACGGCGTAGATAGCCGTAGCCAGGGAGAGGAACATGTACATCTTGCGGCGGCCGAACTTATCGCCGAGCCAGCCGACAAAGGGAATGGTGAAGAAGGAAATGCAGGACGAAATGATGTTGGCTTCCGTCGCGACGGTCTTTTCCATGGCGAGGACCGTGACGATAAAACCGGCCAGGTAGGTCTGCATGAGGCCGCTGTTGCCGGCCTGGCCGAAACGCAGGGCCAGGGCGACGATAAAGCTCTTCCGGCCTTTTTTCGGCTGCTGTTCGACAGGGACGTCGCCGGCAAGCTGTTTTTCCCGTTCCGCTTCCAGCAATTTCTTCTTTTCCGCCATGACCGGGCTTTCGTGAACGAACATCCGGATCAATACGGCGGCGATCATGACGACGAAAGAAGCGTAGAAGGGGATTCTCCAGCCCCAGAGCAGGACTTCTTCCTTGGTGAGCATCGTCAGGATGATGGTCCAGATGAGGTTGGCCAACAGGGTGCCCGACGAGGTGCCGAGGCCGACGAGGCTGCCGACGAGGCCGCGGGTCTTCGTTTCGCAGAATTCCGTAACCATGACGCCGGCGCCGCTGATTTCCGCGCCTGCCCCTAAGCCCTGGATGATGCGGAGGGCGACGAGGCCGGCCGGAGCCCAGATGCCGACTTCAGAGTACGTCGGCAAAAAGCCGATGAGGGTAGATGCCAGGCCCATGAGGGTAATCGTGACGAATAAGACCGTGCGGCGGCCCATCTTGTCGCCGACGTGGCCGAAGACGAAGGCGCCGACGAGGCGGGCGACATACCCGGCCCCGTAGGTACCCATGGCCATGATGAGGCCCATGGCCGGGTCCGATTCAGGGAAGAAGATTTCGTTGAATACGATAGCCGCTGCCAGAGAGTAGAGCTGGAAATCCATGAACTCCATGGCCGTGCCCAGCCAGCCGCTGGCGACGACTTTGACTAATTCCGATGTTTTGATTTGATACGATGCTTGTTGACTCATTCGCTGATACCGTCCTTTCGGAAACATTAAACTACGGGAATGTTAAAACGTAAGAACGATTTTCAGCACGTTTTCCGGGTGTTCGTCGTTGTATTGGAAGGCCTTGTCCGCTTCGGTGAAGGGGAAGGTGTTGGTGACGATGGATTTCGGGTCGACCTTGCCTTCTTTAAACCATTCGATGACTTCGGGGAAACGGTAGTTGTTGAGGCGCGTGCCGATGATTTCCAGTTCCTTGCTCATGATGTCGACCTGACGGATGGGGAATTCGACCGTCGAGAAGCCCAATACGACGACGCGGCCTGCCGGGCTGGGCAGCTTCTGGATGCACATCTGCAATACGTTGACGTTGCCCGTCGCTTCGTAAATGAGGTTGAAGCCTTCGCCGCCGGTAAATTCGTTCATCGCTTCGACAGGGTCTTTCGTCTTGCTGTTGATGACCATGTCGGCGCCCATTTCCTTCGCCGTTTCCAGGCGGGAATCGACGACGTCGAGGATGGCGACCTTCGCGCCCTTCATCTTGGCGACCTGCAGGATGATCAGGCCGATGGGGCCGGCGCCGCAGATAAGGACCGTGTCGTCGCCGGTCAGGCGGCCCTGATGGGCGACCTGGGCGCCGATGGAGTAGGGTTCAACCGTCGCGGCGATTTCCCAGGGAAGGTCCTTCGGCAGCTGGTGGAGCTGGTCCTGTTCTACGGCGACGTATTCCTGATAGCCGCCGTCGCGGTGGACGCCCAATACGTTGACGGTCTTGCAGACGTTGTGACGGCCCGTGCGGCAGGCGTAGCAATGGCCGCACGAAACGACGGGGTCGACGGCAATGTGGTCGCCGACGGCGGCGTTCTTCACGTCTGCGCCGACTTTGACGACTTCACCGACAAATTCGTGGCCTACGACGCGGGGATAGGTGGCGAAGGCGTTTTTGCCGTGATAAATGCCTACGTCGGAGCCGCAGATACCGGCCGCTTTGACCTTGAGCAAGACTTGGGTACTGGTGATTTCAGGAATGTCACGTTCTACGACGGTAATCTTTTCCGGTGTTTCTACTACGACAGCTTTCATAATTGCATTTCCTCCTTAAACGATATCTATTTCACGTACTTGACTAATGTATTGCGGACAGCATGGGGGCCGGCGATGAGTTCTTCGAAGTAGCCTTCGATTTTTTCGCCGAGGCCGGCTTCGTACAGGTCGCTGCCGAAAATCCCCTTGTTGGACAGGATGGGGCGTAGCTTGCCTTTGGCCGAGGCAACGTCGCCGAGGACGACGCCCTGCAGGGATTCCTGCACGTTCTGGAGCAGCGGGTCCGGGCTCGGCGTGAAGGCCTTGCCTTCGTCGTCGACGGCCAGGAGATAGCGGCACCAGCCGGCGATGACCAGGGGCACGTAGGTCAGGTCTTTGGCTTTATCGCCGTAAGCGCGGATCGTTTCACCGAAGCGGATGCCGACCTTCTGCGACGTGTCGGTAGCGATGCGCTGGGGCGTGTCGGGCAGGTTGCCGTTGGTCAGGCGCTGTTCCAGGACTTCGGCGATGAAGGCCTTCGGGTCGAGGACGCCAGGGTTGGTGACGACGGGCAGCCCTTCGCCGTAGCCCATCTGTTCAATGAGGCCTTTGAGCTGAGGGTCCTTCATTTCGTCGGCGATAAGGGTATAGCCGAGGAGGCAGCCGTAGACGGCCAGGGCCGTGTGCAGCGGGTTGAGGCAGGTGCAGACCTTCATCCGTTCTACTTTGTCTACCGTTTCCCGGTCCGTAAAGATGACGCCGGCTTTTTCGAGGGCCGGGCGGCCGTTGGGGAACTTGTCTTCGATGACCAGGTACTGGGCGTTTTCGGCGTTGACGAAGGCGGCATACGAGCCTTTATTGGTATGGATCAATTCCGTATCGCCGAAGCCGATGCCTTTCAGGTATTCCTGTACCTTTTCCGACGACCGGGGCGTAATCTTGTCGATCATGCTCCACGGGAAGGAGACCTTCGTTTCGTCGTTGATGTAGTCGGCAAAGCCCGGTTCGGCGACGCCGTTGGCGACCCACTGCTGGGCAAAGGCCGTCATGGCTTCTTTGATCTTGTCGCCATTGTGGGAGCAGTTATCGAGGCTCAGGAAGGCGAAGGGATACGCGCCGGCTTTGTAGCGGGCGTAGGCCAGGGCGGCGATGGAGCCCATGGAGCTCGTCGCGTGTTCCGGGCCGTTTTTCATGTCTTCGGCAACGGCAGGGAAATAGTTGCCGGCGTAGTCCGTCAGCTTGTAGCCCTTTTCCGTAATGGTGAAGCTGGCTACCTGGAGGGACGGCGCTTCGAAGATTTCCTTGAGGCGCTTCCAGTCTTCTGCGAAATCGGGACGGCAGACGACGGATTCGACAACGGAGCCGATGACTTCATTTTCAAAGCGGCCGTCGGCATACATGGTGACAGCCAGGCTCAAATTGTCGAAGGGGCGGTATACGTGCTCGATGACTTCTTCGTCGTACGTTTCAGCCGTAATGATGCCCGTTTTAGCCAATCCTTCGTCGAGCAAACGCTGCTGGAGGGCGGCAATGAAGGCGCGGAAAATATTGCCGCCGCCGAAGTGAATCCACTGGGGCGCTTCCTTCGTCGCGGCTTCCACAGCCTCTGTATCGAACTGATACAGGGCGATGCCGGCTTGTTCCCAGGCAACCTTGTCTTCGACGAGGCTGCGGCGATGTAAATGTAGCATGTCAGGTTCCTCCTTATCGTATACGTCCTATTTCTGGCCGCAAATGCGGTTGATAGCGTCCCAAAGGCCGCAGAGGTAGTTTGCGCCGAGAGCGCGGTCGTACAAGCCGTAGCCGGGACGGCCTTCTTCGCCCCAGATCATGCGGCCGTGGTCCGGACGGATCGGGCCGTCGAAGCCGATGTCGTAAGCGGCCTTGACGATTTCAAACATGTCGAGGTTGCCGATCTGCGATTTATGAGCCACTTCGTTGAATACCCACGGTTCGTGAACCTGTACGTTGCGGATGTGGAGGAAGTTGACGCGGCCCATCTTGCCGAACTTGCGGATGATGTGGGGAATGTCGTTCTGGCGGTTGGCCCCGAGGGAACCCGTGCAGATGGTGAAGCCGTTGCTCGGGCTGTCTACCATAGCGGCGATCTTGTCGAGGTCCGATTCGTTCTTTACGATGCGGGGCAGGCCGAATACGGAAATGGGGGGATCGTCGGGATGGATGCCCATCTTGATGCCCACTTCTTCAGCCACGGGGACGACGGCTTTGAGGAAGTATTCCAGGTTCTTGCGCAGGCCGTCTTCGTCCATGCCTTCGTACGCTTCAAACAGGCGGGTCAGCTCTTTCAGCCGTTCCGGTTCCCAGCCGGGGAGGACATAGCCGTTGCTGTTTTCCAGGACTTCTTTAACCATGTCCTGGGGCGTCTTGCCGGCTACCATGTGGTAGTCGTAAGCCAGGACCGTCGAGCCGTCGTAGAGGGGCTTGGCCAGCTCCGTGCGGGTCCAGTCGAAGACGGGCATGAAGTTGTAGCATACCATTTCGATGCCGGCCTTTGCGGCGTTGCGCAGGGACTGGATGTAGTTTTCGATGTACTGGTCGCGGCTGGGAAGGCCGAGCTTGATGTCTTCGTGAACGTTGATGCTTTCCAAATCCTTGAATACGAGGTTGTTCGCTTCGGCTTGTTTCTTAATGTGAAGCAGCGGCTCTACGGGCCACACTTCACCGACGGGAATGTCAAACAATGCGCCGACGATGCCGTCCATGCCGGGGATCTGGTCGATCTGCTGCAATGTAATCTTGTCGTCTTTTTCTCCGTACCAACGGAAGGTCATTCTCATGCTCATACTGGTTTGCTCCTTTTACATATGTGCTGAATACTTGGTTACCTAAATGGTGTCTTTCGTTGTTTACATACTACCATACTAGTGTTATGTTAAGCAATATATTTTTCGTTGCTTGCAAATATGCTATAGCTATTTGATTTCCTATCTATTTATGGTATAGTGTATGCTATTTCCGCCCATAAAAAAAAGCAGTACAGGCCTGACCGGCCTATACTGCTTGGGGATTCGTATACCTTATAAGATTACGTTTTTCTGATTTCCTGCCATGTAGGCGTCGATGTTGTCGAAGACGATGACGGCGCGTTTTTCCATGGATTCCTTCGTCGCAAAGGCTACGTGGGGCGTGACGATGGTGTTCTTGGAATGGAGCAGGGGATGATTCGTATCGAGAGGCGGTTCGTTTTCGAATACGTCGATGCCGGCGCCGGCGATCTTGCCGCTGTTGAGGGCGTCTGCCAAGGCCTGGGAGTCGACGACGGGGCCGCGGGCTTCGTTGACCAGGAAGGCCGTCGGCTTCATGTACGACAGCGTTTCGGCGTTGATCATGCCGCGGGACTGGTCCGTAACAGGGCAGTGGAGCGATACGATATCGGACTGTTCCATCAGTTCCTTCAGGGGAACGTATTTGATGAGTTCCGTATCGGCTTTATGGGAGAAGCCGTTGTAGGCGATGACCTTGGCGCCGAAGGCATGGACGAGCTCGGCGACGCGGTGGCCGATGGCGCCCGTGCCGATGAGGCCGACAGTCTTGCCTTCCAGTTCAGCGCCGATGAAGCCGGCCTTCGTGCCGCCGGCGCGGCAGGCTGCGTCTACCTGGGGCACGTAGCGGAGCAGGTCGAGGATCATGGCGATGGTCAGTTCGGCGACGGCGACTGTCGAATAGCCCGAAGCGTTGCTGACTTTGACGCCTTTGGCCTTAGCCGCTTCCAAATCGACGTGGTCGACGCCCGTAAAGGCAACGTTGATGTATTTCAGGTTCGGGCAGGCGTTGATGACTTCGCCTTTCAAGGGCATGTTGGCGATGATGAGGATATCGGCGTCCTTGGCTTCTTCGATCTGGACGGCCGGGTCGTCGTTGCGTTCGTAAGCGGCGAATTCATGGCCCTGTTCCCGCAGCGGCTTTACGTACGAATCGAGAAGTTCCTGGCTGATTCCCAGCGATTCAAGCAATACAATTTTCATGATGTTCAATCCCCTTTCAGTATAGAAATTATCTTGTTTCATTATACGCATAGATTGACGATAATGTAAGATATGTATTACCAAACGACATGAGGTGCCCTTCTATATGCAAAATTCATATTTCTATAATATCTTCAGGGAGAGGCCTGTCGCCGCCATCAGCTCTTCCATGGAAGATGCGCCGACCTTCTTCGCCGCCTCGCAGACGATGAAGGCGCAGGCCCGGGCGTCGTCCAGGGCCTGATGATGGCGGAAGGAATAGCCCAGGAAGCCGGCTACCGTGTCGAGCTTGTGGTTGGGCAGATCGGGCCAGACCTTGCGGGAAATTTCCACCGTGCAGGCATACGTCGCCCGGGGCGGCTCCAGCTCGTACGTCTTGAGCAGGCTGCGCAGGACCCGCGTGTCGAACACGGCGTAGTGGGCCACGAGGATGCGGCCCTCCAGATGAGGCCGGACGCGGTCCCACAGGGCGTCGAATTTCGGCTTGTCCCGCACCTGGTCGGGCGTGATGCCGTGGATGCGGATGTTGTCCGGCGAAAAGGACATATAGGGCGGGCGGATGAGGGTATAGCCTTCCCGGACCGTCTCGTAGTCCCGTACGGAGACGGCCGCCAGGGAGCAGGCGCTGTTGTAGTATTTATTGGCTGTTTCAAAATCGATAGCCGTAAAATCGAGCATGATAGTATCTCCTTGCAGCATATAGTATAATATGATGGTATTATACCACATCGACAGAGGAGAGGAATATGAATCCCATATCGCAGCGCCCCATCTGCCTTGAGGGCCGTCAGCTGACGTACGTCCTGGAGCGGAAGGCCGTAAAAAACATCAACCTCCGCGTCCGCCCCGACTTATCCATTTACGTATCGGCAGGGCCCCGCGTTCCCATAGAGCACATCGAGGCCTTTCTGCAAAAGCAGGGCCCCTTCATCGTGAAAGCCCTGGACGAGTACGCCTGCAGGAAAGCCCTGCCGGTGCTGACCTTGCGGGACGGCGACGGCCTGTACGTGGCGGGGACGGCCTGTACCCTCGACGTGCGCCTGGGCCTGCGCAATACGGTGCGCCGCCGCGGCCGGACCGTATTCATGGAGCTGGCCGACAACACCGTCGAGGAGCGACGCCATCTGTACCACGAGCTGCTGCGCAGGGAAGGGGAGAAGCTGTTCGCCGAAAGCCTGGCCCGCATCTTCCCCCGGCTTTCGGCCTACGGCATCGCCATGCCCAAGCTCCGCCAGCGCGTCATGCGCTCCCGCTGGGGCTCGTGCATGCCCGCCAAGGCCATCATTACCATGAACACCTACTTGGCCATCATGCCGGCGGAAATCATCGACCACGTCATGCTCCACGAGCTGTGCCACCTCGTCCATCCCAACCACTCGCGCCACTTTTACAACGTCATGACGATGATCATGCCCGACTGGAAGGAGCGCCGCGCCGCTATGACACCGTATTTGCCGTACTGCGTGTAACGGCTTGCCTATCCATTTCCCCTGGGAAGTATCCGAACTGGTGGGAGTCCCTTTGGCGCGCATTCATTGCGAAGGATGGATGGCACGACGATGTAAAAGCTCAACGGGACAGCGCAACAGAATGGCGGGAACCATCAAAAAGTTCCTGTCCAAAAATACCTGCCACCACGTTGCTCTATCCATCAACTGAATATAGAGATTATATCATCTAAGCAGCTGCATCCCGTCGTATTATAAAAAAAATTGCGGAACTGTCATCTCGACAATTCCGCAATTTTTTATGTCTGCCACCGCGTACAGCCTATCATAATTGGACCGTCGGCCGCTTTTCCAGCAGCGCCGGCTGGCCCTGCCAGAAGGTCATGATAAAGGCCGGCTTGATGGCGTCGTGGTTGGCGTCCAGGGCGATCATGCCCGTCACGCCGTGGTAGTCGATGGTCTTGGCCAGCTCTTCGGCGATTTTTTCCGGGTCCGCCGAGCCGCTGCGCCGCACGGCCTCAGCTACCATCATGAAGGAGTCGTAGCCCAGGGCGGCGTAGCTGTCGGGAAGCTCGCCGTATTTTTCATAATAGGCCTCGGCAAATTCCTCCGCCACGGGCTCGTTGACGTCGTTGGCATAGTGGTCCGTATAGAACAGATTTTGTAAATACGCCGGCGAGAGGGACTGAGCCATGCGCCGGCCGTTCCAGCCGTCGGGGCCTAAAATCAGGGCGGCAATGCCGGCGTCGCGGGCCTTTACGATAAATTCCATGGCCTTTTCATCGTAAAGGGGCGCATATACGACCTGGCACGGCGAGGCCTGCAAGGCCGCTACGGCCGCCGCAAAGCTTTCGTCCGACGAGATGTCGACGTAGACCGGGACCTGGCCGCCGTCTGCTAAGAAGGACTGCTTGAAAAAGGCCGCCAGCCCCTTGGAGTAGGCCTGCCGTTCGTCGTATACGACGGCGGCCGTGCGGGCCTTCAGCTGGCCGAAGGCGTAATCGGCCATGGCCCGTCCCTGATAGGAGTCGATAAAGGTCGCCCGGAACATGTACTCGTGGGCTTCGCCCGTCCGATGGTCGACGGTGATGTCGGGATTGGTGCCGGCCGGGCTGATAACGGGCATCTTCGCCGCCGTCGCGTCGCGGACGACGGCCAGGGCGCAGTGGGATAAGTTCGGGCCGATCATCGCCACGGCATGGCGGCTCGTCAGCTGCTTCACCGCCGCCTCGGCGTCGCCGGCGCTGCCGTGATTATCGACGGCGACGACCGCTACGGCCTCGTCCAGCAGGCCGCCTTCGGCGTTGATCTTATCGCGGGCCATGCCGATGCCCCGGGCCGTCGCCTCGCCGTAGGCCTTTTCCTCGCCGCTGAGGGCCAGGTTGACGCCGATGACGACGTTATGGGGCCGCTGGACGTAGGACGTGCCGAAGCCCAACGCGCCGACAACGATAAAAAACAAGATAACGCTGCCATAATATTTGAGTTTTTGCATAACAACCTGCCTTTCAAAAAAAGAGGCGGCGCCGCCCCATATCGGGCAGCGTCCCCTCATCTTTACGGCAAGAACAACAAGGGGTCGGTCGGAGTCCCTTGTACGCGGACTTCATAATGGACATGGGGCCCCGTGCTGCGGCCCGTGCTGCCGGCCAGGGCGAGGATGTCGCCGGTATGCACCGTTTGTCCCACTACGACGAGAACCATGGAGTTGTGACCATATCGCGTGACAAAGCCGTTGCCGTGATCGACTTCGACAAGGTTTCCGTAGCCGTCTACCCAGCCGGCCGCCGTGACTTCACCGGCCGCCGTCGCCTGGACGGGCGTACCGTAATCGACGGCAATATCCAGGCCTTCGTGGAAGCCCGTGCCGCCGCCGATGGGGTTGCCGCGGTAGCCGAAGTTAGACGTAATCGTGCCGTACGCCGGCCAGATAGACGGCGTCGTCGACGATGCGTATTGCGCTGATACCTGCTGCATCTGCCGGACCTGCAGCCCCGCCGTATCGCTCAGTACGGTTTTCAGCGTAATAAAGCTGATAATGCGGGCGTTCGTTTTCGTTTCCAGACGGGCGGTGGCCAGCAGCAGGTCGTTGTAATCGGCAGAGGAAAGATCCGGCCCTTTCTTCTGCGCCCCCGCTGGGCCACCGTCACCTTTTGGGCTGCTGCCCGTCCCTGCGCCCTTGACCATCTGGCGGAGTTCCTGGTCTAGGGCGTCCATCTTATCCATTTTTTCCTGGAGCGACGCCGTCTTTTCCCGCATGAGCTGCAGCTGCTGCTCGTGGAGCGCCTCCTGGGCCCGGGCCTGCTGCAGGGACATGAACTGGTACAGGCCGAACCCGATAGCCGCGACTAAGACGACGGCCCCGGCGATAGCCGCCCGCAGCGCCGTCCGATACTGCTGCGGCGATAGGGTAACCGGCTCCGTCCCGGAGCGGCGCAGGACGCCGACCAGATCGGCGGCGGACTGCGTCATATTGCGCCAACGGGTCCTAAGCCCCGTCATGATTTCCTGTAATTTCAAGGTCTATCCCTTCTTCAATCCTACAATACGGCGCTGCCGCGCCTGTTATCCTAATCCTTCCGGACCGGCTGCACGTCGCCGTGATAGTGCAGGGCCTGGTCCAGGCTTTCCTTTTCCTCTTCGCTCATGCCGTACAGGCATTTTCCCTCGACGATGGGCTTGGCAAAGATGCGCGACTCGCTGCGGCCGTATACGCTCGACAGGCAGAAGCCGTCGTCCTTGCCGTCCAGGACGGTGCAGGCGAAGCTCAGGTTGTTGCCGATGTTGTCGAAGGCGTTGTACCGCACGAAGCCGATTTTGCGGAAGCAGTGGTTCTGCACGGCCAGGATATCCTTCTGGGTCTCGTGAATCCGGTCTAGCGTGTCCTGCAAGCCGTGGAGCTCCGCCACGTCCTCGCGCAGCTTGGCTTCGACGCTTTTCCCCGTTTCATCCTTCATAAAAAAGGTATATTTTTCTTCCAACGCCTTGATGCGCCGGTTCAATATGACAATATACGCCAGCAGCAGCACCAGCACGAGCCCGGCGATGCCGGCTCCTATCATGTACGCGAGCTGCGCGTCCAATCCGTAAAGCATGTCTTTCCTCCTGACAGGTCAATAACTTTCGTAAACAGGCCTGTTTTTGCCGATCACACGCGGAAAGAGGAAGGGGAGAAGGAATCCCCGTCTTCCGGCTCATCAGTCAAAATAGCCAGCAATCGTTCAAATTCTTCTTCTGAGGCAAAGGAAATCTCGATTTTCCCCTTCTTCTTGTTCCGGCCCAGACGGATGGCTACATTGGTGCCCAAATGCATCTTCATCCGGTCCTGCATGGATTCCAGATAGGCGTCGGGCTCCGGCGCGTCCTTCGGCGGCTCTTCCCGGAGCATGGCCCGGACCATGGCTTCGACCTGACGGGCCGACAGCTCCTGGTCGATGATGCGGGCCGCCGCTTCCAGCTGGGCCTGCCGTGCCTTCAGCTGCAGCAGGGGGCGGGCCTGTCCGATAGACAGGACGCCGTCGATTAAATACTGCTGGATTTCCTCCGGCAGCTGGAGAAGGCGCATCATATTGGACACGTGGACCCGGCTCCGGCCGACCTTTTCCGCCGCCTGCTCCTGGGTCAGGCCGAATTCCTGAATCAGGGCGCGGTACGCCGACGCTTCTTCTACAGGGTCCAAATCTTCCCGCTGCAAATTTTCAATCAGGGCCAGCTCTGCCGACGCCTGAGGCGCGCAGTCCCGCACGACGGCGGGAATCTTCGTCAGGCCGCAGAGCTTCGCCGCCCGCAGCCGCCGCTCGCCGGCGATCAGCTCGTAGGCGCCGCCCTTTTTCTGGACGACGACGGGCTGGATCAGGCCGTACTGCCGAATGGACTCGGCCAGCGACTGGAGCGCCTCGTCGGAAAAGGCCCGGCGGGGCTGCTTCGGGTTTGGGGAAATCAAGTCGATGTCGATTTCCAGGGCTGCGCCGTCGTGAGGCTCCGGATGCTCCTTCAGCCCCAGGGCCTGCAGGCCCCGGCCTAAGGGCTGGTTCTTGCCCAGTCCCATCTTCTTAGCCGACACGGCGTATCACCTCTTTCGCTAATTTCGTATACACCTCGGCGCCCCGCGAATGGGGATCGTATATCGTAATGGGCTCGCCGTGGCTCGGCGCTTCGCCTAGGCGGACGTTGCGCGGAATAATCGTGTGGAACACCTTGCCGCTGAAGTATTTCTTCACTTCCTCCGTCACCTGGATGGACAAATTCGTCCGGCCGTCGTACATCGTCATGAGCAGTCCCAGGAGCTGCAGGCGGGAATTCAGATTGTCCCGCACCATGTCCACGGTCTGCATGAGCTGGGCCAGCCCTTCCAGCGCGTAAAACTCGCACTGCACGGGAATGAGGACGAAATCAGCCGCCGCCAGGGCGTTGAGCGTCAGCAGCCCCAGCGAAGGAGGGCAGTCGATGACGACGTAGTCGTAGGACTTCTTCACCTGCCCCAGGTAGGCCTGCAGGGCCTTCTTCAAAATATACTCGCGGTCTTCCATCGTGACCAGCTCCACCGCCGCGCCGGCGACGTCCATCGTGGCCGGTACGAGGGATAATTTCTTTATCATTGTCGGCTGCACGACGTCTTCCATCGGCCTTCCCTCGATCAGGCAGTCGTACAGATTCGTTTCCAAGCTCGCCTTGTCGACGCCCAAGCCGCTTGTCGCGTTGCCCTGCGGGTCCAAATCGACGAGGAGCGTCCGCTTGCCGCTTTCGGCCAGACAAGCGCTTACATTGACGGCCGTCGTCGTCTTGCCGACACCGCCTTTCTGGTTCGTTATGGCGATGATATGCGCCAACACACCCACCTCATTCCCTGTATATAAAGTCAACTTCATTTTAAAGTCTATATTATAGTATAGCATAGTCAATGTCTCGTAGCCAGTGGTCAGCGAGGTATGATAACGTAAAGTTGCAGAATGATTTACGTATGGTTCCGTTGTTCCAGCGCCAACCCAATCAGCCGGTCCGTTTGGTCAGCCATAAACAGGGGAATGTTCAGCATATCGTCGTCCAGCTTCAAATTATCCAGCGAAAACCGGACGCGGAGCTTCACCTGCTTTGGGAACAATTCCTTGAATTTCTTCAAGCTCTTGCTGGCTGTGTTTGCCTCGGATTTGACTTCGATTGGAAATATGTCGTTCTCCCGCTGAACTAAGAAATCTACTTCGTAAGGCGGATTGTTCTGGCTCCAGTACCGCGGAACGACTTCAAATTGCGTAAGCAAGGTCTGCAGTACGAAGTTCTCCGTCAGCGCTCCCTTGAACTCGGTAAACAAGCGATTTCCCTCGCCAAAGGCCGTCGGCGCCAGCTGAGCCAGCCGGCGGAGCAGCCCCACGTCTGCCAGGTAAATCTTAAACGCTGAAAGATCATCGTAAGCAGACACGGGCAGGCCCGGCGCGGTGCTGCGGTAAATCTTATGCACCAGGCGGGCATCGACCAGCCACTGCAGGGCGTCCTCATATTCGCGGGCTCTTGCCCCTTCTTTGACTACTTTATAAAGAAACTTTTTATTTTCCCTCGCCAGCTGGGACGGAATCGATTTCCAGATCATCGAAATCTTGGGAAACTCGCTGACGTTGGGGTGCTTGGCAAAGTCTCGCTCATAGGCCCCCAGAATATCGGACAACGCCTCCTGCATGGCCTCCACATCCCGCGCCTCAGTCCACATCTTGACAGGTTCGGGCATGCCGCCGGTCACATAATACATTTTCAGCTTTTCGTATAAAGGATTAAAAAAGGCGTCGGGAATGGGCTCTAGGGTATTCACTGTTTCCAGATATGCTGCCAGGTTTTCATCCCCATTGGCCAGCAGGAACTCCGTAAAGGTCATGGGGTCAATCTGCATGAAGTTGACCTTGCCTACGGGGAACGAAGAGGGCTTTGCCAAAGCGATGCCCAAGAGGGAGCCGGCGCAGGCCACGTGATACTGCGGCGCATTTTCACAGAAATACTTCATGGAGTTCATGACCTTGGGGCAGTCCTGCACCTCGTCAAAAATGATCAGGGTTTGTTCCGGCACGATCTTTTGGCCGCTTGCCAGCATCAGATTCTGCAAAATCCGGTCTACATCCTTTGTCGTTTCAAAAAACTGCTTATATTCTTCATGTTCATCAAAGTTGAAATACGCCGTGTTTTCATAACAGCGTTTTCCGAATTCCTTCAGAATCCAGGTCTTGCCGACCTGGCGCACGCCTTTCAAAATCAACGGCTTGCGATAGGGGGAATTCTTCCATTTCAGCAGTGTATTCAATATCAATCGTTCCATAGGCCCACCTCATCACACTTTTATACGGTATTTAGTGTTATTATATCACATTTTTATTGTATATTACTGGCCATGAAAATGACAAGGCCCATCACAAAATTATCAGTAGCCTCAAATTTTTATGGTATAATAAGACCATCGTCACACATCGTTCAGAAGACGACTACACTACACGAAAGAAAGGGAACCATCATGCCAGTATACGAAGGTACCATACCCTCCATCAATATGGAACAAGTCAGAGAATACGCCGCCCAGCGGGGACAAGGGGACGCAGACGACGCCGTCGTCAGCGAAGCCTGCACAACCGTCCTGCATTTAGCCGCGCCGAAGGCCGTCTTCCAGCAGGGATACTACGACGCCGCGTCCCATCATATCCTCTGCAGCGCCCCCTTTAAGCTGAAAAGCGAGCAAATCGTCCCGTATTTGGAACAGGCGCGCATCCTTCTCATGGCCGCCGTCACCATCGGCCCGGCTGTAGAAGAAGAAATCGACAAGCGCTTCCTCAACCAGGACGTCGCCGGCGGCATCGTCCTCGACTCGGCGGCAGCCGTCGCCACGGGACAGCTCCTGGACCAGCTGACCCATCACATCAACGAAATCTGCGAACCCAAGGGATATAAAATCCTCTGGCGCGTCAGCCCCGGCACAGCCGACTGGCCCATCGGCCAGCAGATGGACCTGGCCAACGCCGCCGGAGGCGGGCAAATCGGCCTGGCCGTCACGGCCGGCGGCATGCTCAGCCCCCGCAAAACCTTGACGGCCCTGTTCGGCCTCGTCCCGACGGAAGAAGGCTGCGGCGGCTCCTGCTCGAGCTGCTCCATGTCGGGATGCTGCGGCAGCTGCTAAGCTGTAAATCAATACTATATAAGACGTCAAACGCCGCCGCGCGATGAAAAAGTCGCGCGGCGGCGTTTTGCCTTACCGTTTCAAATCCTCCATGAGCTCGGCAGCAGAACCGATAGTCCGCCTTAGATTCTTTCCCTGCTGTACGTTCTCTATAGCCGCTGTCGTCTCGGCGTTGGGAGCAGAAGGGCGTGCCTCATCCAATCCGTATAGGCTTATTGTCTACGAAGGTGCAGTTCATGTTGATGATGACGTCGCTGCCGATATGGATATTCTTCCCATAGTCGCAGTAAAAGGGCGTGTCGATTTCTACATTTTTACCGATTTCGCCCAGCAGCTCCTCCAGGATAGCCCGTCTCCGTTCCGCGTCTTCATGGTCCGTCATATAGTATTCCCTCGTCAGCCTGCGCGTGCGGGCAATCAGCTTCATCGTCGCCTCGCCGTTTGTTTCTACAAAATCCGTCGTATCATACTGCATCGTATCGCCGCCTTTCCAAAAACCTGCGCCGGTATACGGAAAAGGCCGGCCCCAGATAGGCCGGCTCTTTTCCTCATGTTGTATTGTTATGGTGAAAATCCAAAAATCTCTTAGAAGATGTCGTGCAAGATGATGGTCTGGCTGCGGTTCGGGCCGACGGAGACGATGCCCAGGGGGACTTCCGTCAGTTCGCTGATGCGTTCCACGTACTTGCGGGCCGCTTCGGGCAGTTCTTCATAGGTCTTGCAGTCCGAAATGTGGCATTTCCAGCCGGGCATTTCTTCGTATACCGGTTCGACCTGTTCCAATACGTCAAGGCTGGCCGGGTATTCTTTGAGCAGCTCGCCCTGGTATTTGTAGCCCGTGCAGATCTTGATCGTGTCGAGGTCGTCGAGGATATCCAGACGGGTGATAGCCAGGTAGTCGAGGCTGTTCAGCATAGCCGCGTATTTGACGACAGCCGTATCGAGCCAGCCGCAGCGGCGGGGACGGCCCGTAACGGTGCCGAATTCATGGCCCGTGTTGCGGAGGTATTCGCCGATTTCGTTGTTCTGTTCCGCCGGGAAGGGGCCTGCGCCGACGCGGGTCGTGTAGGCTTTGACGACGCCGACGATGTTTTCCATGCGGCGGGGGCCGACGCCGGAACCGGTGCAGGCGCCGCCGGCCGTCGGGTTGGAGCTGGTGACGAAGGGATACGTGCCGTGGTCGAGGTCGAGCATGGCCGCCTGGGCTCCTTCAAAGAGGACCTTCTTGCCTTCCTTGACGTACAGGTTGGCCGAGTAGTTCGTATCCTTGACGTACTGGCGGATCTGGTCGGCGTAGCCCAAATATTCCTTGAGCATCGTATCGTAATCGAAGCCTTCGCAGCCGTAGTATTTCTCAAATAAGCGGTTCTTCAATTCCAAGTTGACGCGCAGCTTTTCGGCGAAGACCTTTTCGTCCATCAAGTCGCCGATGCGGATGCCGACGCGGTTTACTTTATCTGCATAGCAGGGACCGATGCCGTTTTTCGTCGTGCCGATCTTGGCGTCGCCCTTGAGCTTTTCGTCTTCTTCATCGATGCGGATATGGTAAGGCATGATGACGTGGGCCCGCGTGGAGATTTCCAGCTTGCTGATCTGCACGCCCTTGGACGTCATGCCTTCGATTTCTTCCAGGAGGACGGCCGGATTGACGACGACGCCGCTGCCGATGATGCAGGTCTTATCGGCAAACAAGATGCCCGACGGCAAAAGACGGAGCGCAAAGGATTTATCGTCGACGACGACCGTATGGCCTGCGTTGTTGCCGCCTTGGGAACGGATGACAACGTCCGCTTTCTGCGCCAAATAATCTACGATTTTACCTTTACCTTCATCACCCCACTGGGTGCCTATTACCATTGCTGTAGCCATATATTCAACATCCCTTCACTAACTTTCAAATTAACAAACACTTATATTATACACGAAAACCGGCTGAATTCCTATTCTCTTGCGAAAAATATATACAAAAGGCCGGGAGAATTTGGCATGGCTTCCATTTTTTGCATAGTTTTTACAGTATTGCGGTAGAAAACCCCGAAAATACCTTGCTATGATAGGGTATACATGGAAAAAATTGCAGTAAAACAGAATAAAGGCAGGGATTTTCATGGCAAAAACATACGTAATCGACACGAACGTACTCATCCAGGCGCCGTACGCCCTTCAATGCTTTGAAGAGAACCGCCTCGTCCTTCCGCTGGTCGTCCTGGAAGAGCTGGACGGCTTGAAAAAGGCCGACGGCGAGCGGGGAGCCAACGCCCGGCGGGCTATCCGCTTTTTGGAAAAGCTGCGCCTCCAGGGCGACCTGCTGGGCGGCGTGGCCTTGCCCACAGGAGGGACGCTGCGCGTCGAGGCCAACTGCTCCGATGTCGAGCTGCCGGCGGCCTTGCCCGACGACAAGGCGGACAACCGCATCCTCAAGGTCTGCCAAGGCCTGAAGGAAGAAGGGCCTATCCTCGTCACCAAGGATCTCGTCCTGCGCCTGAAGGCCCAGATCCTCGGCATCGAAGCCGAAGATTTCAGCACCGAGCAGGTCATCCCCGAGGAGGACCAGTACACGGGCCGCCTCCAGTGCTACGTGCCGGAAGACAAGTTCAAGGATTTCAAAAAGAAGGGCGTCCCGACGAAGGACGTCTACCTGTCCGACGACGAAGGGAACACGAGCCGCCCGGACCTGACGGAAAACCAGTTCGTCATCTTAAAGGCCGACCAGTCCCTGCGCAAAACCCACTTAGGCCGGGTCAAGGGCAAAAAGATCGTCCCCCTGGAATACAAAAAGAGCCAGCCCTACGGCGTCAAGCCCCGCAACTCGGGCCAGTATTTCCTCCAGGAAGCCCTCATGAAGCCGGCCGACGAAGCGCCCCTGGTCATCGTCAAGGGCCAGGCCGGCACGGCCAAGACCTTCTACGCCCTGGCCGTAGGGCTGGAGAAAATCGTCAACCGCCCGACAGGCGAATACCGGCGCATCCTCGTCTGCCGTCCCAACGCCCAGTTCGACTCGGACATCGGCTTTCTGCCCGGCGACGAGCAGGAAAAAATATCACCCCTCATGCGGCCCATCATCGACAACCTGGAGCAGCTCATCGACGCCAGCGAGGAAGAGCGCTATGAAAACGAATTGGAGCTGAAGGACAAAATCGACGAGCTCTTCGACCGCCACGTCATCCAGACGGAGGCCCTCAATTTCATCCGCGGCCGCTCCTTCGTCAAGACCTACCTCATCATCGACGAGGCCCAGAACATGACGCCCAACCAGGCCAAGAGCATCATCACCCGGGCCGGCAAGGGGACGAAGATCATCCTGCTGGGCGACCCGAACCAGATCGACAAGCCCTTTTTGGACGAGCGGACCAACGGCCTGAGCTACGCCTCGGAAAAGATGAAGGGCAGCCCCCTGTGCTTTCAGATCACCATGACGGCCGACGAATGCGAGCGCTCCGAACTGGCCTTAGACGCCGTTCAGCGCCTGTAAATATAAGGAAAGGATAAGGGAAGGCGCGCCGCACAGGCGGAGCCAAGGCCTTCCCTGCACAGCACGACTATGAAAAAATTCACCTATGAAAACGTAATGAACGCCAAAGAACTGAACATCTACCTCGAACAGGGCAACGAAGTGCTCGGCGTCCTGGGCTACACGGAGCATTCGCGCCGCCACGCCGCCAAGGTCGCCGTCACGGCCGGCAAAATCCTGAAAAAGCTCGGCTACGACGAGCACACCGTCGAGCTGGCCCGCATCGCCGGCTACATGCACGACCTGGGCAACTGCATCAACCGCGTCGACCACGCCCACACGGGAGCCCTCATGGCCTTCCAGTTCCTCCGCCACTGGGGCGCGCCGCCTGAGGACATCGCCGTCATCATCACGGCCATCGGCCAGCACGACGAGGGCAGCGGCACGGCTGTAGACCCCGTATCGGCGGCCCTGATCCTGGCCGACAAGACCGACGTGCGCCGCAACCGCGTCCGCAATCAGGTCCGGGAAACCTTCGACAAGCACGACCAGGTAAACTACGCCGCCCTGTCGTCCAAGCTGAAAATCGACGCCGCCAAAAAGGTCGTCACCCTGGAAATCGAGCTGGACGAGACGATCTGCTCCATGATGGATTACTTCGAAATCTTCCTCCAGCGCATGCTCATGTGCAAGCGCGCCGCCGAACGGCTGGGCCTGCGCTTTAAGATGACGGCCAACGGCAACAAGATCTGCTGACCTGACCATACGCCGCCTCCGACCCTCTATGCCGGAGGCTTTTTCACGCCTTTATCCCATCCAATCCCCTCCAAGGTAGTCACATCGCCTCAATTCATCATGACAATTCGCAATACATATTATTCACACATAGAAAAAGATTAGATTTTTGCGGAGATTTAGTTTATAATGATGAATAAAACTTAAAACCTTTTTTGATTACCAAGGAGAGATTGCCCATGTTATTTGATAGATGCCGTATCGGCGGTATTGACGCGGCGTGTCCCATCGTCCGCTCGGCTACCTTTGAAGGAATGGCCGACGCCCAGGGATACCCTACGGATAAATTAGCTCAGATGTACGAACGCCTCGCCGACGGCGGCGTCGGCGTCATGATTACGGGAATGATGGCCGTCAGCACGCTGGAACCGCGGCAGCACCGCCAAATCCGCATCGACGACGACAGCTGCGTCGCCCCGCTGGCGGACATGGTACGGCGCGTCCACGGCCACGGCGGCAAGATCGTCGCCCAGATCGTCGTCATGGGCTCGTCCATCATGATGCCCGAAGGGGAAGGGCGCATCATCGTCAGCCCCAGCGGCGTCACGGAGAAATTAGGCAAAATCGAACAGGAATCCCACGCCCTGACGACGGACGAAATCGCCCGCCTCACAGAAGACGCCGGCCGCGCCGCCCTGCGGGCCAAGGAAGCCGGCTTCGACGGCGTGCAGTTCCACAGCGCCCACGGCTATTTGGCCAGCAAGTTCTTATCGCCCTATTTCAACCGCCGCGACGACGAATACGGCGGCAGCCTGGAAAACCGGGCCCGCTTCCTCCTGGAATGCATCGCCTCGATCCGCAAACACGTCGGCCCGGAATACCCCGTATGGGTAAAGATCAACAGCGAAGACTTCATGAAAGAAGGGGGCATGACCTTCGACGAAAGCCTGCAGGTCATGGAATGGCTGGCCGACGCCAAGGTCAGCGCCATCGAAGTGAGCGGCGGCAACATGTCGTCCCTGCCGCGCAAGGGCCCCATCCGGGCTATCCGCCGCACGAAGGAGCCCATGTATTTCGTCCCTTACGCTGAAAAGGCTGCGGCGAAATTAAAGGGCCGGACCGACGTCGGCGTCATCGGCGGCTTCCGCCAGGTCGGCGAAATCGAAAGCTGCCTGGCAAATACGGACATCGCCTTCGTCTCCCTGTCCCGGCCCCTCCTGCGCCAGCCCGACCTGCCCAAGCTGTGGCGGGAAGGCAGCACGGAGCCTTCGACGTGCATTTCCTGCTCCCGCTGCTTCGGCGCCGAAGACGTGGACTGCATTTTCAATAAACAAGAAAAGGCCTGACCGATAAAAGGATTTTGCCCCCTTAGCCTCGAATACTATGTACAGGCGGGAAATTCCGCCTGAAAGGGAGGGCAGCGCGTATGGGCATCGTCGTCATAACGGCAGCCGCCGTATTATGCGCGGCGGCCGTGCTGTTCATACCCTTTACCTATCATGTCAGTATCCGCACGGGCCGGCCGTTCCGCCTCTGCGTCCGGGCCGGCTGGTTCGGACGGGCCCTAGCCGGCACCTGGGATTATACCTGGGGCCAGCGGCCCGTTTCGTCGGTATACATAGGCTGGAAGCGGCAGGCCGGACCGCCACCGGACCTATCGGAAGATACAGCGGAAAAAGGAGCTGACCAGGCCGCCGAGGCCGTCCGGCAGCAGACAGAGACGGACAGCGCCGTCACCTATGAATCGCTGAAACGGGAAGGCGACGGCAAGGCGCCGAAGGCGGCAGGCTTTCACTGGAAGCCCCTGGTCTTCAACAGGGACTTCGCCACAGCCTTCTTCTGCTGGCTGGGACGCATCCTGCATCATTCGCGGGTCCGCTCGCTGGACATCCGCGGCGTCATCGGCCTGGGACAGCCTCACGAAACGGGCCTCCTGGCCGGCGCGCTGTACGCCGTCGTCCCGGACGCTATCGGCGGCCTGCGCTTCGACTACCTGGAAGAACGGTACGACAGCACGATACGCGGCAGCGGGACCCTGTATCCGGCGGCGCTGCTGTGGTATTCGGCGCTCTTTATAGCGTCCCGTCCCGTTCGCCGTCTCATCGCCGGCTGGCATGCATCGAAAAGGGGAGAGCATCATGGACAACACGATAAAAAACAATCTGGAAACGATCTTCAATAATTTCAGGGAAATGATCAAGGTAGAAACCGTCGTAGGACAGGCCGTCCAAATCGGCGGCGCGACGATCATTCCCTTCGTCGACGTCACCTTCGGCTTCGGCTCCGGCTCGACAGACGGTCAGGGCAGCCGCGCCGGCGGAGGCGGAGGCGCGAAGCTGGAACCGGCGGCCGTATTGGTCATCAAGGGCGACAGGGTGGAAATGTTTTCCATCAAAAAGGACGGCTATCAGGCCTCGGCCTTTGAAAAGCTCATCGCCATGGCTCCGGAAATCATCGACAAGATGAAAAAGGATAAATATATTTACATCAAAGACGAAGACGAGGAAGCACCGGCAGCAGACAAAGAAAAGTAATTTCCAAGGTTACAAAATTGTCTCAGTTTTACGGGGCCCGTTGTAGTTTTTCAATGAGTCTGATATAATAAAAAAACGAAATAAAGTTAAATCTATTCAACGCAGGAGGATTGTTAGAATGAAATTGAAAAAGCAGATAGCTTCTCTCGCAGTAATCGGTATGATGAGCGTAGTAGCCGCTACGTCCGCCTTTGCGGCCGGCGTCGGTTACGTCAACTTCGATACCTTGATTTCTTCTCATAAAGATTATCCGAAAGTCAGCGCTCAGATGCAGGAAGCCATCAAAAAAGCCGACGCAGAATTTACGAAAAAAGCCGCCAACATGAAGACGGACCAGGAAAAACGCGATCTGGCAAGACAGCTGAACCAGAACATCGCCGAATTGGAAAATAAACTGGTCGTTCCCATGGAAAAAGACGTCGTACAGGCCGTCGACCAGGTCCGCAAGAACAAGGGCTTAGACGCCATCGTCGTTCAGGGCTCCATCATCGCCGGCTTCGAAAATGCGACAGACGAAACGCAGGAAGTCGTCAATATCCTGAAAAAATAAGGGAACCCAGTCCCTTGCAAATACTCCCGTTCAGGGAGTATTTTTTTATCTGCCAAGGGGCAAGGGCATAGACCTGCAATACTAGCTCGTCAGCTTCTATTCTAAACAAAAGGTGCGTGTACGTATGGATTTATTTTATATCATTTCCAATCAGCTGTTTCAATTCTTCGTCATGATGGTCTGCGGCTATATCGCCGCCCGCCGGGGAATCTTGTCCCAGCCCTCGCTGGACGTGTTGTCCAAGGTCATCATCGGCATCCTGCTGCCTATCCTCATCTTCGCCAACGCCATGAACGGCACGACGCGGCAGATCCTGTTCGACTGCTACGCCATGATCCTGCTGTCGGCCGGCATATACGGCGGCCTCATCGTCCTGCAGGCCGTCGTAGCTCGTCTCCTGGGCCACCGGGGCAACCGCAGCCGCATTTACCAGGCCACGATGATTTACGGCAACGTAGGCTTTCTCGGCATCCCCTTATTGTCGGCAGCCTTCCCCGAACGGGGCGGCCTGTACATCGCCTTGTTCAGCATTATCGACCAGCTCGTCTTGTGGACCTACGGCATGTACCTCACGACGCCGGGAGAGAAAACGACGGCCCTTTCCCTGAAAAAATTCTTAAATCCCGCCCTGTGCGCCATATTGCTGGCCATCGCCCTGATCCTGGCCGGCGTCGGCCTGCCGGCCGTGCTGGAAACGTCCCTGCTGACCGTCGGCCGGGCGGCGACGCCTTTGTCGCTCCTCTACCTGGGCGGCCTCATCTACTATACGGACTGGAGTGTCGGAGCCCGGACGAAGGACCTGTACGTGGGCATCGCGACGAAGATGCTGCTCTTTCCCATCGGCTTCTTCCTCATCGCCCGCAGCCTGTGCGATGATTTGGAAATGGTGCAGGCGGCGACGCTCATCGCGGCCCTGCCGACGATGGCCGCCGTGGCCATGTTTGCCCAGTCCAACCGCAACCACGGCGACTACGCCCTGAGCATGGTCCTCCTAACGACGGTAGCCTGCCTGGGAACGATGACCATCGTGTCCTACTTGATGTTCAACGTATTGTAATAGGCCCTTCCTTTAGACGAAGTACAGATTTATGTACGGCTTCGTGTCATCCGCGCACGCTGACAGCTAAAAACGCTTTACTGACAAGATAAGAAGGTAAAAAACAGCAAACCGGCAGGGATTGACTCCCTGCTGGTTTGCATATGGGGAAACTATACTTTATAGAGATAAAAGGCAGCCTGCCAGAAATCCATGACACGCTGCCTTTAAATGTTATTCCGATTTTTTTCGGGCCGCCGCAATAAGCCCTTTGGCTTCTTCTGTTTTTAATACCTTCCCATACGATACGACGACGTTGTCTACGACGAGGGCAGGAGTAGTCATGACGCCGTAGGCGGCAATTTGTGAAAAATCCGTCACGTCGTCGATTGCCGCCTCCAGGTGCAGTTCTTCCAAAGCGGCGCGGACAGATTTTTCCAGTGCATGGCACTTAGCGCAGCCCGAGCCTAATATTTTGATTCGGACAGATCCGCCGGTGCCTTGCCCTCCGATTTTCGGCAAGCAGCTGGCTTCGCTACCGTCGTTTTTTGAGGTTTCTTTTTTCTTATTAAATAAATTCATACTTACCACACTCCTTTTATCAACATATATTGAAATGCGTTAAATACGCAGCCGACGAGGATAATACCGGCTGCGCAAACGCCGATAAACAGGGCCAACAGCGCCGGCTTAACGGCCTTGCGGAGCATAATGAGTGAAGGCAGGGATAAGGTCGTAACGGCCATCATGAAGGACAGGACCGTTCCAAGCTGCGCGCCTTTGGCAAATAAGGCCTCCGCTACAGGGATGGTCCCGAAAATATCGGCATACATAGGAATGCCCACAATCGTTGCCGCAAGAACGCCAAAGGGGTTGTCCCTGCCAAGAGCTGTTTCTATCCAGCTTTCAGGAATCCAGTTGTGAATGACTGCGCCGATGCCGACGCCTGCCAGAATATACGGAAAGACCTTTTTGAACGTGTCCAGCGTTTGCTCCTTTGCGTACGTCAGACGTTCTCGCCTTGTCGGAACCGGCTCATCTATATCGGCGCTGTCCGCTGCGCGGACAAAAGGTTCTACATGTTTTTCCATACCCAGCTGTCCGATAATAGCGCCGCCGGTGACGGCAATGACAAGACCGAGGGACACATAGATAATGGCTACCTGGGCGCCGAAAATACTCATGAGCAGCACCAAGCTTCCTAAATCGACCATGGGAGAGGAAATTAAAAAGGAAAATGTGACGCCCAGCGGCAGTCCTGCCCTTGTAAAGCCGATAAACAAGGGAATCGACGAGCAGGAGCAAAAGGGAGTGACGGTTCCCAGCAGGGCCGAAAGGATATGGGCTGAAAATCCATGAAAACGACTTAAAATGCGTTTGCTCCGTTCTGGCGGAAAGTAGCTTTGAACGTACGAAATCATAAAAATCAACAGGCAAAGCAACAGCGTGATTTTCAATGCGTCATATACAAAAAAATGGATACTGCCTCCTATACGTCCGTTCAGGTCCAGGCCGAGCGACGATAGCCCCGTCCCGACCAGGTGCTCAAGCCATTTCATGCCGAGCAGCTGATATTGAATAAATTCCCAGATATGCATGTCAACCGCTTCCTTTCTATTTCCATAATACATCAATATTTTTTGATGTGTTGGGTTAAAAGAAACGCCGTCCAGAGTCCGATGTCTTTTCTATCTGCACGGAGGAACGGGCGTTTCTTGTTCAATAGTAGGCGTCGTGAGCTTTTTCAGTAATTGCACGGCCCGGTCTCTGCCGGAAGAGCTCAACCGGTAGTGCGTCCATTTTCCTTCCTGCCGGCTGACTACGATGCCGGAATCGCAAAGGATCTTCATATGGTACGATAAGCCCGACTGGGTCAAATCCAACGGCTCCTGCAGCACGCAGGCGCATTTTTCGCCGCCCCGCAGCTGCTCCAGAATAGCCAGGCGCTTAGGATCACATAGTGCCTTAAAGACTTTCGCTTGTTCTTGGTATTCCGTTTTCATAGCGTTACCTCACATCAAATTATTTTGATGTGATTAGTATAGGCTTTATGCCGCAGCTTGTCAATACCATCGATAGTCCTTGCCCGTATCGGTTCAGCCGCACAAGGGATTTTCGCCCTCAGCTCTCACGCCGTGCTGTCAGCTTCCCATAGGAGGTTTCACGGGCAGGACGGTATTTCAGCTCCGCAGAAGGCTCTTTTGCCATGACTTTTTATGTTAATTCGTATATAATAAACACATACATACCGACGTGAACTGTTTTCCTAAAAATTGGCTATATACGAGGTGATACTATGGACGTATACCGCGAGTATCAGGCCAAGCTCCGCAGTCCGGAGCAGGCCGTGCAGATTGTCAAAGACGGCGACTGGGTAGACTACAGCCATTGCTGCTCCTTTCCGGCGGCCCTGGACAAGGCCCTGGCCGGACGGCGGGACGAGCTCAAAGACGTCAAGGTCCGGGGCAGCGTGACCTGCCGGCCCGTACAGGTGCTGGAGCAGGACCCAGATAATGAGACCTTTACCTACAACGTATGGCACTGCTCGGCCATCGACAGGAAGTACCTGGACCAGGGACGAGCCTATCATCAGCCCATGCTGTTCCGCAACTGCGGCTCCTACTACGAACGGGGATTCGCCCCCGTCGACGTGGCCATGATTACCGTAGCGCCTATGGACCGGCAGGGAAATTTCTCCTTTGGCCTGACGAACTGCTGCCAGCAGGAGGTCCTCGACGCGGCGAAGCACATCGTCCTGGAGGTCAATCCGGACATGCCCGTCGTGTACGGCGTAGCCAACGACCACATCCACATATCCGACGTAGACTATGTCGTCGAAAGCGACGAGCCCATCAGCGCCGCACCGGGACGGCCGGCCAGCGAATTGGATAAGAAAATCGCCGCCCAGATTTTTCCCTATCTCCACGACGGCATGACCCTGCAGCTGGGCATTGGCGGCATGCCCAACGCCTTAGGCGAGCTCATCGCCGAATCGGATCTGAAAGACTTAGGCATGCATGCCGAAATCATGAGCGACGGCTATTTAAAGCTCTATCAGTCGGGAAAAATTACTAATAAAAAGAAGCCCCTCCAGCGGGGAAAGGGCGTGTTTTCCGTCTGCCTGGGCTCGAAGGAGCTGTACGAGTTCCTCCATTATAATCAGGGGATTTTGTCGGCGCCCATGTACTACGTCAACGCTGCCGAGACGATTCGCCAGCTCGACGACTTCATCTCCATCAACAGCTGCATTGCCGTCGACTTGTACGGCCAGGTCTGCGCCGAATCGGTCGGGACGCGGCAGATCAGCGGCACCGGCGGTCAGCTGGACTTCGTGACGGGCACCTACATGGCCTCCCACGGCAAGGCCTTCCTGGCCATGCCCTCCATGTACTTCGACGCCTACGGCGTCGGCCGCTCCAACATCCTGCCGAAATTTACGGACGGCGACATCATCACGACGCCGCGGACCCAGACGCCTTACGTGGCGACGGAATACGGCGCCGTCAACCTGTCGGGCCTGGCGACGTGGCAGCGGGCCGAGGCCCTTATCAGCATCGCCCATCCCGATTTCCGCGACGCCCTGATCAAGGCCGCAGAAAAGCAGCGCATCTGGCGGCGGAGCAACAAGCGGTAGGCCGCGCAATTCCATATACTCCATGAACAAAGCCCTGCACGGACGAGACGGTGCAGGGCTTTCTTGCAGTTTTGATATCGTACAGTTCGGGTACCGCCTCTATTTGCATGGCAAATCCATGAAATATAGAACTAATGTCCATTCTAAAATGACCCATTATTGACAATTTCGCATAATCCATATATTATTTACTTATAAGAAACCGAACGTGTACATGGAAATTAAATATAGAGAAACCAGCAGAGACGCCGCAACAGGCGTCAGTAAGAAGGTTTGCCGCGCCGCAGACAGGAGCATGGCCCGCCCTTCGTATAAACGGTTAATTTTTATATTCCCCCGACTAAAGGCTGCCCAAGGCAGTTTTGGTGATAGAGAAGACCTGTAAAGGAGGAACTGGCATGGAATTGCAGAAGTTGATTTACACGGTAGAAGACGGCATCGCCGTCGTTACGATGAATTACATGAAGAACCTCAACGCCATTGACGAGCAGATGGCCGACGAGCTCATGTACGTCGTCGACAAGGCGGAACACGACCCGGACGTGCGCGTCCTGGTCATTAAAGGGGCGGAAAAGGCCTTCTCCGCCGGCGGCGACATCGGCTATTTCTACAAACTCATCCAGGCCGGCGGCGAAGTCAACATGGACGGACTGATCAGCAAGGTAGGCAATGTCGCCGACGGGCTGAAGAAAATGAGCAAAATCGTCATCACCTCAGTCAGCGGCGCGGCAGCCGGAGCCGGCGTCAGCCTGGCCATCGGCGGCGACTTCATGATTTGCGCCGACAACGCGAAATTCATCCTGGCCTTCGTCAACCTGGGCCTCGTCCCCGACACGGGCGCGACGTATCTCCTGACCCGCCTCATCGGCCCGAACCGCACGATGGAACTGGCCGCTACGGGCCGCCCCGTCGGCGCGGAAGAAGCCAAAGCCCTGGGCCTGGCCTATAAGGTCACGACGGTGGAAGAGCTGGACAGCGTGACCATGGCCTTTGCCAAGAAGATCGCCGCAGGGCCGCTCCTGTCGTACAAGAACATCAAAAAGCAGATATACGACGCCATGTATGTCGACTACAAGAAGTGGCTTGACGAAACGGAAGTGCCGACGCAGCGCGAATGCTCGGCGTCCATGGACTTCCAGGAAGGCTGCAAGGCCTTTATGGAAAAACGCAAAGCCATATTCCAAGGGAAATAAGCGCATAGACGCAGTGTTATAGGAGGAAAGGAGGTCATTTTGTGTTTGCAAACAAAGTAGTGACCAAAGAAGAAGCGCTGAGCAAGATTCACGACGGCCAGACGATTATGTTCGGCGACTGGCACGGCGAATTCGCCGCCGATGAAATCATCGACGGCATGCTGGAAAAGGGCGTTACGGACATCCACGCCATCGCCGTTTCAGCCGGCATGCCCGACCAAGGCGTCGGCAAGCTGATCGTAGCCAAACGGGTCAAGAGCATTATTACGACCCATATCGGCCTGAATCCCGTAGCGAAGGACCAGATGCTGGCCGGCGAGCTGGACGTCGAATTCAGCCCCCAGGGCACCTGGGCCGAACGCATCCGCTGCGGCGGCGCAGGCCTCGGCGGCTGCCTGACCCCGACGGGCCTCGGCACGGAAGTGGCTGAAGGCAAGCAGGTATTGACCATCAACGGCAAGGACTATCTCCTGGAGCTGCCCCTGCGGGCTGACGTCGCCCTGGTCAAGGCGACGAAGGCCGACAAGGCCGGCAACATTTCCTTCCGCCTGAACTCGCGGGCGACGAACAGCACCATCGCCCTGGCGGCGGATTTCGTCATCGCCGAAGTCGAAGAGCTGGTTGAAGTCGGCGAATTGGGTCCTGAAGAAATCGACGTGCCGGCACCCATCGTCGACATGGTATACGTGCGGACCGGCGAAAAACGGCCGATGTGCCCCATGTGGCAGCGGGCGAAGGCCAAGGCCGAAGCAAAGGCTAAGGCTGCGGAAGGAGGCGGAAAATAATGGCGGCATTAACTGGACGGGCGCTCATCGCATCGCGGTGCGCTAAATTCTTCAAAAACGGCGACTTTGTCAATCTGGGCATCGGCGTTCCTCTCTTGTGCGTCAACTATCTGCCTGAAGGCGTCAACCTCTGGCTGGAAGCGGAAATCGGCACCGTCGGCAGCGGCGCGACGCCGCCCTGGGACAGCGTCGACATCGACGTCATCGACGCAGGCGGCCAGCCGGCCTCCATCATCACCGGCGGCAGCGTATACGACCATGAAATGTCCTTCGCCTTCATCCGCGGCGGACACATCGACGCTACCGTACTGGGCACCCTGCAGGTCGACCAGGAAGGCAACCTGGCCAACTGGACTATCCCGGGCAAGCTCGTCCCCGGCATGGGCGGCGCCATGGATCTGTGCGCTGGCGTCAAGAAGATCATCGTAGCGACGGACCACTGCGAAAAGAGCGGCAAATCGAAGATCCTGAAAAAATGCACCCTGCCCCTGACGGGCGCGAAATGCGTCACCGACATCGTCACCGAACGGTGCTACTTTGAAGTCACGCCGGAAGGCTTAGTCCTGCGGGAACTGGCCGCAGGCTACACCGTAGACGACATCAAGGCCTGCACCGAAGCGGATTTCATCGTCCCCGACGAAATCGGCGTCATGGAATAACAGTATATAACGTATAAAACGACAAAACGGTATGGAACGGCAGCGCTTATAGCAGCTGTCGTCCCATACCGTTTTTTATTTCTCAGCTCCTTCCATACGTCCGTCCAATCTCTCTTCGGCATCTTGACATATACCCTTACTGGGTATATTATGATTATATACCGGTATGGGGTATACTATCTCTGCGCATATATCAGGAGGGATACGCATGGATTCAACGAACGATACGAGCTGCTGCGGAGGCGTGAAGCTGAAGCACCGCGACGAGAAGGAATATAAACGACTGATTTCCCGGTTAAACCGGATTGAAGGGCAGGTACGGGGCATCAAGCGCATGGTGGAGACGGACCGCTATTGCATCGATATCCTGATGCAGGTCACGGCCATCCAGTCGGCCCTGAATTCCTTCAACAAGGAGCTCCTCGGCCAGCACATCAAGAGCTGTGTCGTCCACGATATCCGCGAGGGGAAGGACGACGTCGTCGATGAGCTCGTCTGTACCCTGCAAAAATTGATGAAGTAAGGGAGTGATTGCATGAAGCATGAAACATATCAGGTAACGGGCATGTCCTGCTCGGCCTGCTCGTCCCGCGTCGAAAAAGCCGTCTCCAAGCTGGAGGGCATAGAAAAGGCCAGCGTCAATTTGCTGACCAACAGCATGCAGGTCGATTACGACGAAACGATCCTTACGAGCCAGGCGATTATAGACGCCGTCGTCAAGGCCGGATACGGCGCGTCCCTGGCCGGCGGGCAAGCCGGAACAAAGAGCGCTTCGCCGCAGGCAAGTCCGGCCAATACGGCCGAGCAGGAAGTCAGGCAGATGAAGCGGCGCCTCCTGTGGTCCATCGTCTTTCTCATTCCTACAGTCTACATCGCCATGCATCATATGCTGGCCTCTCATCTGGGAATTCCCGTCCCGTCAGCTATATCAGCAGTATTCGACGGCCCGGAAAATGCCATTTCCTTCGCCTTCGCACAGTTCCTGCTCATCCTGCCGATCATGTATTTGAACCGCAAGTACTACATCAACGGCTTTTCCAACCTGCTTCGCGGCGCGCCCAACATGGACAGCCTCGTCGGCATGGGCTCCATGGCCTCGGCGGCCTTCGGGGCCTTCGCCATCTTCCGCATGGGCTGGGGCACGGGCCACGGCGACTGGGCCTTGGTACAGACCTATAGCGCCAACCTGTACTTCGAGTCGGCCGGCATGATCGTCACCCTCATCACCGTAGGCAAGTATCTGGAAACGAGGGCTAAGGGCAAGACCAGCGCAGCCATTGAAAAGCTCATGAAATTAGCGCCTAAGGAAGCGACGGTCCTGCGCGGCGGCATCGAAACGGTCATCCCCGTCGAAGACTTAGCCGTAGGCGATGAAATCGTCGTCCGCCCGGGAGAGCGCATTCCTGCCGACGGCATCGTGTCTCAGGGCACGACGAGCATTGACGAATCGGCCATTACGGGCGAAAGCATTCCCGTCGAAAAACAGGTCGGCGACAAGGTCACGTCGGCGACGATCAATACGTCGGGCTATATTCACGTCACAGCCCAGCGGGTCGGCGACGATACGACGATCAGCCAGATTATCCGCCTCGTCGACGAAGCCAGCGCCAGCAAAGCGCCTATTGCAAAAATCGCCGACGCCGTCGCCGGTATCTTCGTCCCGGCTGTCATCACATTGGCCGTCGCCGCTACGGCCCTATGGTATTTCGCCATGGGAGCCGATTTGGAATTCGCCTTTTCCATCGGCATTTCCATCTTGGTCATTTCCTGCCCCTGCGCCTTAGGGCTGGCAACGCCTGTCGCCATCATGGTCGGCACGGGGAAGGGTGCGGAAAACGGCATCCTCATCAAGTCCGGCGAAGCCCTGGAACGGGCCCACGCCGTCGATACCGTCGTCATGGACAAGACCGGCACCATTTCGGAAGGTAAGCCCCGCGTCACCGATATGCAGGCCCTGACCTGCAGCGAAACAGAGCTACTCGCCCTGGCCGCCGGCATGGAGCAGGGGAGCGAGCATCCCCTGGCCGAAGCCATCGTAGCCTGCGGAAAAGAAAGGGGCATCGCGCCGAAGGCCGTATCTGATTTCCAGGCCGTCTTTGGAAAGGGCGTCATCGCCTCCGCCGATGGGAAGACCTATTACGCCGGCAACGCCGCCCTCATGGCAGAGCAGGGCATCGCCATCGGCAGATATACAGGCCGTCTCGACGCCTTAGCCGATCAGGGCAAGACGCCCCTCATCTTCGCCGACAACAGCGGCGTCATCGGCATCATCGCCGTCGCCGACATGGAAAAAGCCACCAGTGCCGAAGCCATTTCCCGCTTTGCCGCTATGGGCATCGACGTGGTCATGCTGACTGGCGACAACGCCCGCACGGCCGAAGCCATCCGCAAGCGCCTGGGCATTCCCAAGGTCATCGCCGGCGTCCTGCCGCAGGATAAGGAACGGCACATCGCCGAGCTGCAGGCCCAGGGGCGCACCGTCGCTATGATCGGCGACGGCGTCAACGACGCGCCGGCCTTGGCCAAAGCCGACGTAGGCATCGCCATCGGCGCAGGGACCGACGTCGCCATCGAAAGCGCCGACGCCGTCCTCATGCGCAGCGACCTCCTCGACGCCGTCAGCGCCGTCCGCCTCAGCAAGGCCGTCATCAAAAACATCAAAGAAAACCTGTTCTGGGCCTTCTTCTACAACGTCATCGCCATTCCGTTGGCAGCCGGCCTGTTTTACCCGGCCTACGGCCTCAAGCTGAATCCCATGATCGGGGCGGCAGCTATGAGCCTGAGCAGCGTCTGCGTCGTCCTAAACGCCCTGCGCCTGCGCTTTTTTAAGCCCAACCATTCCGCTGGAACTGTTTCACGTGAAACACCACGGGAAACTCCAAATACACCTATATCTGAACAGAAGGAAGGAGAACCTGCTATGAAAACAACATTACACATCGAAGGCATGATGTGCCAGCACTGCCAGAAACACGTTCACGACGCCTTAGCCGCCATGGACGGCGTAACGGACGTAACCGTCAACCTGGAAGGCAAGACGGCCGACGTCACGGCGACGAAGGACATTACGACGGACGAATTCGCCAAGGTCATTACCGACGCCGGATACGAACTGGTAAAATAAGACGCAGCAAGCAAAACGGGACCGCTGATGAAGAAAAGCAATCCTTCATCGCCAGTCCCGTTTTTATATGTCATATCCAACGCGCTGCGCATCTACAGGCAATAACCATAAACCTTGCCATCTTATGAAGAAACGCTGCAAAACCAAAGTGTATCGCAAGAGCGCTGAATGCAGAAATATGCTGCTATTGTCTTTCAAATCATATACTGCAAAACAGGGGCATATGTTTCACGTGAAACAGTATGTCCCTGTTTATATATATCAATAGATTTTATGCTGAAGGCCAGACGGCCCGACACTCTCAGAAGAGAAGGGCCCTTACAGAATATACTCAAACAGATCGAATTCGGTCCATCCCGTATCTTCATAAAACATACAGGCCGTCCGGCAGTAGGCAAATCCAACCTTTCGATAGGCCCGCTCTGCCGGAATATTACCCTTCAGCACATCGAGGCGAATTGTCTTCATTCCGGCCTCCCGTCCCAAGCGGATGGCGTACTCCGTCATCGCCTGGGCTATGCCCTGGCCGGCAAAGGACGGGCGCACGCCTAAGGCGTGGACGACGAGAAGCTCGTCGTCCGCCGCGTCGACAGACCACGGCGCGCCGTCATAGCTTTCGTTGTATTCGTGATTGACGACCATCGCCGCTACAAGATGGCCTCCTATTTCGCCGACGTAGAGCTCGCCCCTATCCAGCGACGCCCGCAGAAAGTCCTGCGACGGGTATACATCCTGTTCCCATCCCGGTTTAAATTCGGCGGCCTTCATTTCGTCGATCACAGCGTAATAAAACTCCCGCACTGCCGCAAATTCCGCTGTGCCGGCTCTGCGAATCTGTAGCATAAAACTGCCTCCTGCCGTATTGTCATAGCCTATTGTTCCCGCATGCCGCCGTTTCAGCCCAAAGGGAGATACATGTAAAAGGTCGTGCCCTTGCCGACTTCGCTTTCCACGTCAAGCAGGCCGCCGTGGCTGACGACGAACTGCTTCGCCAGGGCCAGCCCGATGCCGCTGCCGCCGCTCTTACGGCTCCGCGATTTTTCGCCGCGGTAGAAATATTGGAAAATATGGGGCAAGTCTTCAGGAGAAATGCCATTTCCCGTATCGGCAATAGAGACTAGAACGTACTCTTTTCCTTCCTTGACGGCCCGCTCCGTAGTTACGGCTATCGTATCGCCCCGGTTGATATAGCGGATAGCGTTGTTCAAAATATTGTAGACGACTTGGTTAATCCGGTCCACGTCGATGGAGACATTCGGCAGCTCAGGGCATAGGTGCAGCCGGACGGTCAGCTCCTTTTCGTCGCACAGGGGCTGGAGCATGCTGACGGCCCGTTCCAGCAGTATGTTTATATCGGCCCGTTCCTTATGGAGGACGAGCTTGTCGATTTCCGCTAAAGACAAATCGTTCAAATCCTGTACCAATCGCCCCAGCCGCAGGACTTCGTCTTCCATGGACAAAAACATCTTTTTGTTGGCCGGAATGACGTCGTCGATCATGCCTTCCAAGTTTCCCTGGATAATCGCCAAGGGCGTCCGCAGCTCGTGGGCTACGCTGGCAAAGAGGTGGCGGCGCATGGTTTCGTTTTGCTCCAGCTCCGTCGACATGTCGTTGAAGGTCTTGGCCAGGATGCCCACTTCGTCCATCCGTTCTACAGGTACGGTCTGCCCGAATTTCCCTTCCTGTACGGAACGCACGGCCTCAGTCAGGGAGAGAAGGGGACGGACGAGCTTCTGCACGACGATGTAGCTGACGCCGACGCTGATGACCGTCATGCCCAGGCCGACCCACAGGAGGGAGCGATGGATGGACTCGACGTACTGCAGCTCCGCTGCGCCGCGCATCATGTGATGCCCCATGCCCATTCCCATGCCGCGGCGGGGAGCCATCTGCAGGTATTGGGTGAAATGCGTATCCATCTGGCTGTTTACCAAAAAGAGGATGACGGCAATCGTCACGGCCAGCAGGATGAAGACCATCGCCGTCAGGCGGAATACTAAGCTGTCTGTCCGTTTCATAGGCCGCCTCCGGAAAACTTATAGCCGATGCCGTATACGGTCAGAATATACGTCGGCTTGGCCGGCTCCGGCTCTATTTTTTTGCGCAGGTTGCGGACGTGCGTATCGATGGTCCGCTCATAGCCTTCAAAGCCGTAGCCGCCCTGGGCCTTTTCCATGATCTGCATGCGGCTGAACACCCGGTCCGGCGAAGAGGCCAGGGCGTCGAGGATGTTGAACTCCGTCGGCGTCAGCACGATGGGCTCGCCGCTGCGGAACACGGTGAACTTGTCCCTGTCGATGAGCAAATCCCTGACGGCGTAGCGGGACGAGCTCTGGATGACTTCGCCCCGGGCCCGGCGCAGCAGGCTGTGGACACGGGCGATGAGCTCCTTGACGTTGAAGGGCTTCGTCACGTAATCGTCGGCGCCGATATTCAGCCCCACGAGGCGGTCCAGCTCGTCGTCCTTGGCCGTCAAGAAGATGATGGGGACGTCGCTGAACTGGCGGACGCGGCGGCAGACTTCAAAGCCGTCCATGACGGGCAGCATCAAATCCAGCACCATAATCTGCGGCTCGTGCCGCCGTACCATCGAGACGGCCGTCATGCCGTCGTTGGCAATATAGACCAGGCATTGCTCCTGCTCGAAGTAGGAGCGCAGCAGGGCACACAATTTCTCGTCGTCGTCGACGATGAGGATAGAGTAGGGGACCATAGGATACACCTCCGTAATATTTCTATGTAATCAACTATGTTTCACGTGAAACACCGACGTTATTTTCCGTCGCCGCCATGGAGAAATTCGTCGGCATAGGGCAGGGTGTCCTTGCCCATCATGTGCTTTTCCGTCCCGGCCTCGACGGCCCGGCGATAGTAGTCGCACTTGTGATTGATGACTTCCAGCGATTTCTGCAGCTCGGCAATCTGCCGCTCTACAGCTTCCTTGCGGCGGACAAACAAGTCGTACCGTTCCTTCAAAGAGCTGTCGCCTTCCTGCACCCATTGGGAAAACTGCTTCATCTCACTGATGGACATGCCCGTCGCTTTCAGGCACTGCAGCACCTGCAGCATAGCCAAATCGACGTCGGAAAAGGCCCGATAGCCCGACTCGCGCCGCTCCAAAAAGGGGAGCAGTCCTTCCTTATCGTAATAGCGCAGCGTCGTCGCCGGGATATGGGTCATCTTCGCCACCTGCTGAATCGTATACATAGGAAAACCTCCTTAGAGAAGCCTGCGTAAAAATTTCTCAAAATGTTTGAAAAACAAGATTGACTTTAAAGCTAACTTTAATGATATAGTAAGGCTGACCAAACGTCAAGACATTCCGCCAATTTATATACTGTACGATGAAGGAGAGTGCATGATGATGAAATCTCGTATGATGAAAGCAGCCGTCCTCGCCGGGCGGGCCCTGTACGATAGTCGTTAGTTAAGGTGCAGTCTAAAAACAATGACATTACCCTGGTCGGCAACCTCTACCGCCCCGCCGATTTTGACAACTCTAAGAAATATCCTGCCATAAGCGTCGCCCATCCCTGGGGCGGCGTGAAGGAGCAGACGGCAGGCATCTACGCCGAACAACTGTCCGAAAAGGGCTTTATCACCCTGGCCTATGACGCCTCCCATTACGGCGAAAGCGGCGGCGAGCCGCGCTACTATGAAAATCCGTCGGAACGGGTAGAGGATATCCGCTGCGCCATCGACTACCTGAGCAACCGCCCCGACGTCGACGCTGACCATATCGGAGCCTTAGGCATCTGCGCCGGCGGCGGATACACCATCGCCGCCGCGTCGACAGACGCCCGCGTCAAGGCAGCAGCCGGCATATCGACCTACGACATCGGCGACGCCGCCCGATCCGGACTAAAGGACGTCTGGCCGACGACGCCCGACGGCATCCGCGCAACCTTACAGGACATAGGCGAACAGCGCACGAAGGAAGCCCGCGGGGAAACGCCGCGCATTACGAAACTCCTGCCGACGGAAAGGCCGGGAGCCGACGCGCCCCAATTCCTGCAGGACGCCTACGAGTACTACAACACGAGGCGGGGAGGCCATAAAAAAGCCACAGGCAATTTCCGCTACGTCAGCACCCTGCGCCAGCTGGAATTCTATCCCTTCGGCATGATCGAATTCATGTCGCCGCGGCCGCTGCTGCTCATCGCCGGCTCGAAAGCCCAGACCCTCTATTTCAGCGAACAGGCCTACGAACTGGCCAAAGACCCGAAAGAGCTGTACATCATCAGCGGAGCCAAGCACTTCGACCTGTACGACAAAGAACCGTACGTCACAGAAGCCGTCGACAAGCTGGCCGGCTTTTTCCACACCTATTTAACCTAATCAGCCCATCTCAAAAAGCTCTCTCTCCGCATGTCTTCGTTACGGACAGAGAGCTTGGTCTCGTTATAGGGAAAATGTTTCACGTGAAACATAGCAGCGCATAGCCGCGATACGAGAACGGCCCTGAAATTCTCCACGTTGACGATATATTACAAGGCGTCGGCAAGGCCAAGTGATACAATAGCGATGAGGGGGAATCATCTATGAGGAAAGAAATAAAAACCCTGGTCTACGACGAGGAGCTCCGCCTGGAAGCGTATCGCTTTGAAGGAATGTCCAAAGCCTTTCCCAATCATTTCCACGACTATTACGTCATCGGATTGATAGAAAAAGGGGAGCGCCGCTTATGGTGCAGACATCAGGAATACACAATCGGCACAGGCCAGATCCTGCTGTTCAATCCCGGCGACACTCACGCCTGCGTTCAGGCCGACGGCTGTGCCTTAGACTATCGGGGATTGAACATCCCAAAGGAAGTCATGCTGGATTTGGCCGAAGAAATCACGGGAAACAGGACACTGCCGGGATTTTCGCCGGCCGTACTTTGCGACGAAGAAGTGTCCTGCTATTTACGGCCCCTCCATGACCTCGTCCTAAACGGGTCCCTGGAATTTGGAAAAGAAGAAAGCCTCCTCCTGATGCTGTCCCTGCTTATGCAGCGATACGGACAACCCTTTGAAGAATGTATTCCCGAATGCCGGGAGGAAATCGAGCGGGCCTGCGCATTTATGGAGGAACACGCTGCAGAACGCATCTCCTTGGACCAAATATGCCGCGAGGCTGGCTTGAGCAAATCTACCTTACTGCGGGCCTTCGCCAAATCAAAGGGCGTCGCGCCGTACTGCTATTTGGAAAGCCTCCGCATTGGCAGGGCAAAAAAATTGCTGGAGCAAGGCATGTCTCCCATGGAAGCGGCGCTGCAGACGGGATTTTCCGACCAAAGCCATTTCACCAATTACTTTGCCCGCTTCATCGGCGTAACGCCCGGCGCATATCGGGATATTTTCCTAAAGAGCAGCGGAACAGGAGGGGAGGGGCAGGCTTCCCCATAGGAGGGTCTTTTCAGCTGGCAAGGCTGCGTTTCAATGGCTGCCGGGACTTACAGCCGTGCCGATTCCCCCAAAAAGTATGCGAAATGAGGTGGAACGCAATGAACGTACACGATGAAAAATGCGTCATGATACTCGACGAACGATTGCCCTTGGGGATTATGGCGAATACAGCGGCAATTCTGGGGATTACCCTGGGAAAGGCCATGCCGGAAATCGTCGGCGCCGACGTGGCCGACAAAACAGGACACGAACATTTAGGCATCATTGAATTTCCCGTCCCCATCTTGAAGGGCAATGGCGAAAGCATAAAAGCCATCCGCGAAAGGCTGTATGGGCCGGAGTTTTCCGACGTGACAGTCGTTGACTTTTCCGATTTGGCCCAAGGCTGCAAGACCTATGACGAATTCGCAGGAAAGATGAAGGACGCAGCGGAAGAAGATCTGAACTACTTCGGAATCGCCATATGCGGGACAAAAAAGAAAATAAACAAATTGACGGGACAGATGCCCCTGCTGCGCTAGACTGCCCCTAGGCAGGAGCGTATCCCTTCATTGCGCCATAAAAAGCTCTCCCTCCGCATCGTCGTATTTGCGGACGGAGAGCGTTGTATCGTCGCAGGGAAAACTACGTCATGTTTCACGTGAAACACAACGCCTTCCATCGCATTACAGATAATCGCATCGTTGACATTGCGTCATTTTATGCTCCGTATCTTCTTTGTAAAAGACGCCGGCCCAATGGCAGATACTCTGCAAAATAGGGACGACGGACCGGCCTTTCTCTGTCAGCGAATATTCGACTCTGGGCGGAATTTCATCATAGGATTTACGGAGTACCATCTCATCGGCTATGAGCTCCTTCAACGTCGAAGCCAGCACGGCGTCGGTAATATTGCTCATTTCCTTGCGCAGCTCGCCGTACCGCAGCGTTTCCATAGCCGCCAGCACGCAGATGATCCGCGATTTCCACTTGCCGCCGAATACGTCCAAACCGTATTCCAGGGGGCAGCGGATATCGGGCTGTAATTTTTTCTGATACATAGGCGACACTTCCTTTTTTCTTTTATTGTACCATGCCGGTTCATTATGGTTAAGCATCTATGAAATGTACGAGCCTTTTTCCTGCAGCCGGACAGCCTTCTTATGGCACACGGCGGCGCACGCGCCGCATCCGATGCAGGCATCCTGCCGTACTGCGCAAATCCATCCCGGCATCATGCGAATTGCCCCGACGGGACATAGGCCTATGCAGGCTCCGCAGCCGACGCAGACTGTTTGGTCAATATACGCCGTATACATCTTCATCTCTCCTTACGCCGCTCTTCCTTATAAAAGGAGCCCGAAAACAAAGACATGTCTTCAGGCTCGCCGTATCATACTCATGCAGCTAAAGGTATCGCCGCGTACCGTTATTTTTCCTTTAGTTTATAATACTTTCTTATTGTCTGCGCCGGGCGTCGTCACGATAACCTGTTCCGTAGAAATAATTAAAGCGCCTTTAGCTGTCGCCGCGCCGTTGAACATCGCTTCGACCATGTTCTTAAACGTATCGACGACAGGGCCTTCCGTCACGTATTCGGCGACGCCTTTAATCTGATACCCTTCCAGGCTTTGCCCGTCATATACGGAAATCGCGATTTTGCCGCCGTTGGCCTTGATATTGCGCAGCGTCGTTTCTAAAAATACGTCGCCGACGACCAATTTGCCATCTTCCGTCACGTCTTTAAAGGCGACGGGCACGACGTTCGGTTCGCCGTCCGCGCAGGTAGCCAAATCCCAAATGCCCGACTTCAATAACGCTATAACCTGTTCATTCATCATGATGCATACCTCCCATGCAATGCCTCTTAATTGATTTTGTCTGAACTCATTATAAAAAATTAACTCGCAGCGAACAATATATTAGCAAATTTATAAGTCACTCATAAATTTATGAGCGGCAGCAAAAACAAGCTCCCTCCAGCGGTATGATCGCCAAAGGGAGCTTGTTCGTTATTGCTGAGTCACTGTCTGGGCGTCGTTCTGATGGCAGTAGCCGCGGTGGTGGTGATGACCCCGGCCCTGGCCGCGTCCCCGGCCGTCGCCGTAGGGGCAGTCCTGATGATAGGGGCAGGTATACTGGCTCTGGCTCTGATTCGTCTGAGCCGTATCTGCCGTGCCGTCGGCGGCAAAGGCTGCCGTACAGCCGACTAAGGCGACGACTGCCAAGATATACCGGAATTTTTTAGCCATAATGATCGTTTTCATACTATACCTCCTATGCTGAAATCCATTGTATGATGTGTTCCTGATTACAAGTACAGTATATAAGAGGCCTGTGAACAAAGAATGGAGAAGTTATGAAGAAAGTATGAAGATTTTCATCATCCGAAAGGGCGGGCAAGAATAGACAAAAAAAGCTTTCTCTCCTCATCTGCAATGGATAAGGAGAGAAAGCTTTTTACGCTCCTGCGCCAGCGCTACCAGCCGCAGCCGTGATGATGACCGTGGCCGGAGCCGTCGTGGCAGTAAGAATAGGCGTCAGGGCTGACCTGAACGAAAGCAGCCTGTCCGTCGGCGGCAAAGGCCGCCGTACAGCCGGCGAAGGCCATGACGGCCAGGGCGACGCGCAGCTTTTTAGCCAAAAAGAGTTTCATAGGTACGCCTCCTTGCAATACGTGAGTTATGTAAAAGAAAGTATATCTGTCCTTCAGTACATCTATAGTATACTGCTTGCCTATGAAAAAGTCATGAAGAAATTGTCAAGAAAATGTGAAGACAGAAGAGGGAGGCGTTGTTTCACGTGAAACAATGGGCTTGTCCTAATGGGTCTGGCCGTGATGTTCTGCGCAGCGCACTTCGCGGACGGCATTCTGCCCGTCGACCATGACGACAGTCGGCACGTAGGACCGGGCTTCGTCCTCGGTCATAAAGGCGTAGGCCATGATGATGACCACGTCGCCGGGCTGGACGCAGCGGGCCGCCGCGCCGTTTAGGCAGATGACGCCGGAGTTCTTCGGCCCGGGAATGACGTACGTTTCCAGGCGGGCGCCGTTGTTGTTGTCGACGACCTGGACTCGTTCGTTCGGCAGGATATGGGCCGCTTCCATCAGGGCTTCGTCGATGGTAATGCTTCCCATGTATTGCAGGTTGGCTTCCGTAACGGTAGCGCAGTGGATTTTAGATTTCAGTAAATTCAGTATCATTTTTCGGCATCTCCTAAAATAATGTTGTCGATTAAGCGGGTCTTGCCGATGCGGACGGCGATGGCCAGCAGGCACGGTTCATTCACTGTTTCCACAGGCAGGAGGGCTGGGAAGGAAAACAGGTCTACGTAGTCGATGACGGCCATGGGCTCGCTCTGGATTTCTTTCGTGACGATGGCTTTCAAGGCTTCGGCATTCGTTTCGCCGCCGTTGTAAGCGGCTTTAGCCTTTCTCAGGCTGCGCGACAGGACCAGGGCCGCTTCCTTTTCCGCCGGCGAGAGGTAGGCGTTGCGGGAGCTGCGGGCCAGGCCGCTGTCTTCGCGGACGATGGGCACCATGTTGATGTGGACGGGAATATTCAAATCGTCGACGAAGCGGCGGACGACGACGACCTGCTGGGCGTCTTTCTGGCCGAAAAAGGCTTCGTCAGCCCGGGTAATATTCATGAGCTTCGTGACGACCGTCGCCACGCCGCGGAAGTGGATGGGACGCTGAGCACCGCACAGCTTATGAGTAATGTCGCCGTCTACGTTGACGTAAGTGCAGTACCCTTCAGGATACATTTCAGCCGGTTCGGGATGGAACACGGCGTCGACGCCGACGCTTTCCAGCTTGCGGCAGTCTTCTTCAAAGCGGCGCGGATAGGCGTCGAAATCTTCGTTCGGCCCGAACTGGGTCGGGTTGACGAAGACCGAGGCGACGACAACATCGCACTTTTCCTTCGCCGCCCGCATGAGCGTCAGGTGGCCTTCGTGCAAGGCTCCCATCGTCGGAACCAAGCCGATGCATTTTCCTTCTTTTTTTAAGGCAGCCGAAAAGGCCTGCATGTCTGATACTGTCGTAAAAATTTTCATGATAGAGATGCTCCTTTATGCCAAGTGAATTGATTCTACATTCTTTACGTCTACGTTTTTCCGTTCGTCCCTACGGGCGAAGTAGTTCGCTACGATGGAGCCGGAAATATTGTGCCATACGCTGAAAATCGCGCCAGGAATGGCCGCGGCCGGGCTAAAGTACAGGACGGCCAGCGAGGCGGCCATGCCGGAATTCTGCATGCCCACTTCGATGGACACGGTGCGGGCCTTTTTGGAATCCAGGCGGAACAGGCGGGCCATGCCGTATCCCAGGACCAGGCCGAAGGCGTTGTGCAGCACGACGATAGCCGCCATGAGCAGGCCAACGTCCAGCAGGCTTTCAGCCCCCAGGGCCACGACGCCGCCGACTAGCAGGACGATGGTGACGACCGATACGACGGGCATGACAGGCAGTATCTTTTCTACAGTCCTTTCAAAGAAATGGTGCGCCGTCAGCCCCAGCAGCAAGGGCAGGAGGACCATCTGGGCGATGGAAATCATCATGGCCGTAAAGGATACTTCTATCCACGAGCCGGCCAGGAGCCAGGTCAGGGTCGGCGTAACGACCGGCGCCAGCAGGGTCGTCGCCATGGTCATGGAAACGGACAAGGCTACGTCGCCCTTAGCCAGGTAGGAAATGACGTTGGACGCCGTGCCGCCCGGGCAGGTTCCCACTAAGACGACGCCGATAGCCAGCTCCGGCGGCAGGGCGAAGAGCCAGACCAGAAACCAGGCCGCCAGGGGCATGATGAGAAACTGGGCCACGACGCCCAGCAGGACCTCCCAGGGCCGCTGCAGAACCCGCTTAAAATCCTGAAAGGTGAGAGTCATGCCCATGCCGAACATGACGACGCCCAGCAGCCAGCCCACGTAGGGGCCGACCCAGGTCAGGGTCTGAGGCCGCACGGCCCCGACGACGCCTATGAGAAGGACGAAGAGAGCCATGTTGTTCACTAAAAAGCCGCAACATTTTTTCAAGGTATCAACCTCCTAATAAAATAGTTGGGGCAAAAGAAAAACGCCTTCCGGCGTAGACCGAAAGGCGCACATACACAAGTGCTGCAACCAGCGCGCAGAGACACGAACGCAGCAATTCCCTGCACGCCTGATTATGATGAGTGACCCTTTCTGTCTCGGTCCGTTACGATCCAAGCAGATGCACGTACATCGCGCAAATATAATGATCCGAAAAAGTATAACTCACAAAGGTGATGTCATCTTTTGCCTTGCCCGTATCTTACCACATCGGGCTGAAAGAAACAAGAGCAAAATTTCACAAACTTTTCCCAAGGCGAAAAGAGCAACGCCTCTTCACTGGCCATACCGCAGCGGCATATACAACAATACGTGTTGTCTTATCAAAAAAACGAATTGACAAGATTATCCCCATGCTGTTAAAATAAACTATTATTTGCCGCAGCAAGTTGACATGTATTACCACTACCAGCGGCAAAACAGTCCTTACCTGTATGCATATATATCGTATAAATTAAACGCCGGCGCGCGATGATTCCGCGGGCCGTTCTCACTGCCAGGGCAGGGGACGGGCCGTTTTCGCCGCCGTCAGAGTTCACAAAAGAGGAGACTCCATATGCTTATTGAAATCGCAAAAGCCGTATTGTTCGGCATCGTCCAGGGCATTACGGAATGGCTGCCCATCAGCAGCACGGGCCATATGATCCTGCTGAACGAATTCGTGACGATGAACATGTCGGAAAAATTCATGGAAATGTTTTTCGTCGTCGTCCAGCTCGGCGCCATATTGGCAGTGCTCGTCCTGTTCGGCGACAAGCTCCTGCCCTTTTCCCTTCGCGGCGGCTTCCGCCTCAAGGCCGAAGCCCTGGCCTTATGGCCGAAGATCGTCGCAGCCAGCATTCCCGCCGGCGTCGTCGGCCTGCTGTGGGGCAACGAGCTGAACTCCCTGTTTTTTACCTATCCCGTAGTCATCGTCATGCTGGCCTTGTTCGGCGTCCTGTTTATCGTCGTGGAAAACAGGAACAAGGGAAAAGAGCCGGTTATCAAAACAACAGCCGACCTGACCTACAAGGCCGCCCTGTGGATCGGCTGTTTCCAGCTCATCGCCGCCGTATTTCCCGGGACGTCCCGTTCGGGCTCGACGATTATCGGCGCCCTTATGATCGGCGTATCCCGTGTTGCCGCGGCGGAATTCACCTTCCTGCTGGCCGTGCCGATTATGATAGGAGCCAGCGCCGTCAAGCTGCTGGACTTCGGCCTCCATTTCACGGCTACGGAGGGAGCCGTCCTCCTGACCGGCATGATCGTGGCCTTCATCGTATCCGTCCTGGCCATCCGCTTCCTCATGTCCTTCATCAAGACCAACGACTTCAAGGTCTTCGGCTGGTACCGGATTATCCTGGCCGCCGTAGCCTCCTTATATTTCTTTATCTTCCAGTAACGAGCCCGGGCTCCTGCAGGCGTTTCCGCAGGGGCCCGATTTTATTTGCCAAAAAATAGATTTATCTATTCAAGTATGAACGCATCTTTTGAGACAAACGTTTAACTTCTTAGAAAACATATTAAATATTGAGATAAAGGACAAAGGCTATGTAAAATTTATTGGAAAACTGCGGATATTTTCTTCTTTTTTCAATAAACTACCTTGTATTTTTCTCCGTTTTGGAATACAATAATAACATCTTATGTTACTGTTGTTGCATTGTACGGAACTACAGTTGCGATAAACAGCTTTTCTGAAGGGGATGAATGGAAAATGTCTATTCAGTTGTGTATTGTCATTTTATATATCGTCTTATTATTCGCCATTTCATTTTACGTCAAACGGCGGGCCAGCAAAAACCCGACGGAATACTTGTTTGCCGGACGGCGCTTCTCTACAGGCCTCGTCGCCGTCAGCATCACCGGCATGGCCGTCGGCGCCGCGTCGACAGTCGGCGTAGCTGAAAGCGCCACGACCATCGGCCTGGCAGCGGGCTGGTACAACGCCGCCTGGGCCATCGGCGCCGTCATCATGGGCTTCGTCGCCGCCGGCAAGTACAGGGCCCTGAATTGTACGACGATTCCCGAGCTCTTTGAACGGAGCTACGATAAAAAGGCCCGGGTCATCAGCGTCATCGGCTTATCTCTCATCATGATCTGCATTACGTCGCTGCAGTACGTCGCCGGCGGGTCTATCCTGCACGCCCTCATGCCCGATATCTTTTCCATGCACGCCGGCATGATTACCAGCGCCGTCGTCTTCATCGGCATTACGGCCATCGGCGGCCTCTGGTCGTCGGGACTGTCCAATATTCTGAGCGTTACGGTCATTTACCTCGGCATCATCTACTCGATGGTGCGCATCCTCATCCGCGACGGCGGCATCAGCGGCATCAACGCCGCCTTGCCCCAGGCTGATTTCGGCTGGTTTACGCCGATGGGCGGCCTGTCCTTCGCCGTCCTCATCGGCTGGATCATCGTCATGACGACCCAGGCCATTACGGCCCAGGGCCCCGTGCAGATCGCCTGCGGCGCCAAAGACGTCAACGCCGCCCGCAAAGGCTATATCTTAGGCGGCATCCTGATTTTCCCCGTCGGCTTCCTCTGCGCCGTACTGGGACTGGCGGCTAAAGCCCAGTTCCCCGAACTGAACCCGACGATGGCCCTGCCGCAGATCATCATGAGTCTCGATCCCTTCTCGTCGGGCATGACCCTGGCAGCGCTTTGGGCGGCTGACGTATCGACGGCCTGCACGATTCTCCTCGGAGCCGGCACCCTCGTCGCCCAGGATATTTTCAAGCGCTTCTTCAAGCCCGATATTTCCCAGGCCAATTACGTCAAGGCCAACCGGCTGATCATCCTGATCATCGGCTTAGGCACGCTGTGGCTGGCCTTCAACGCCGTCGGCATCGTCAAGGTCATGCTCATCGGTTTGAGCCTGACGACGGCCTTCACGCTGGTCTTCCTGTGCACCATGTTCTGCCCGTCCCTGTGCCGCAAAAACACGGCCTTCTGGACGACCCTCGTCGGCATCATCGGCCTCGTAGCCTGGCAGCTGTTCCCGGAAGTCCGCGTGCTGCCGCACGTCATCTACTTCGAATGGCTCATCTGCATCATCACGCTCCTCGTCGTCCGCGTCGTCGACAAGACGCCGATTACGCTGCCTACCGTCAAGGCAGAATACGCCGAAGAACCGGAGCCGGTACAGCGCGTGCTCCCTTCGGGCTCGGTCAAAACGGCAAACTAACGACATACGCCTCATACAAGCAGTCAGGCCTGCCGGCCCGGCTGCTTTTTTATCGCCGGATCCGTCAGAATCTTGACCGGTGAAAAAATATACGATATAGTAAGCATACGGGTGAGCACCTACCGACAGTCAGGCTGAAAAGTCTGGCTGTTTTTCTATATCAGAGGAGAGGGGGAGTCCAAGCCATGACCCTGTATTCCAAAGACCATCCTGCCGCCGTCCTGCTCGTCTTCAGCCTGCCCTTGATCCTGAGCGGGATGCTGCAGCAGCTGTACAGCTGGGCCGACGCCTATATCGTCGGCCACGTCGTCGGCGAAGAGGCCCTGGCCGCCGTCGGCATGACGACGGCTGTCAGCAATTTGTTTACTATGTCCATGACGGGCTTTACCCTGGGCCTGTCCATCTTAGCCGCCCAGAAATACGGCAAAAAAGAGTACGAGACGCTGCCCCGCATCTTGTCGGCCTTTCTCGTCCTCCTCGTCCCGGCCTGCGCCTTCTGCGCCGCCGCCGGCTGTATCTTGGAAGAAGCCCTTCTCGACGCCCTCCGCACGCCGGCAGACATCGCCGAATTTACGGGGCAATACCTGCGCGTCATCCTGCTCGGCATGCCCTTTCTGGCCGTCTACAATCTCTACTCGGCCCTGCTGCGGGCCATCGGCGACAGCAGGACGCCCTTTTTCGCCATCGTCCTGTCGTCTGTCGTCAACGTCGTCCCCGACCTCGTCTTCGTCGCCGTCTGCCGCTGGGGCGTAAGCGGGGCGGCCTGGGCTACGAGTATATCGCAAATCGCCATGGCCATCTTCATCGTCTGGTACGCAGAAACGAAGCGGCCCCTGCTGCACCTGTCCCTGAAAGAAAAACTCGTCCAGCCCCATATCGTCGCCCAGGGATGGCGGTTCGCCCTGCCGCCGGCCGTCCAGAGCAGCGTCATGGCCCTGGGTAATATGGCCCTCCAGCAGTTTATGAACGGCTTCGGCTCCGCTACCGTAGCCGCCGTTACGACGGCTTACCGCATCGACCTCATCATGCTTCTTCCCATCATCAACCTGGGCTCGGCCGTCTCGACGATGGTCGCCCAGAGCAAGGGGGCCGGCAATTTAGCCAAAGCCCAATCGTTCTGCCGGTACGGCGTCGCCCTGAACGCAGCCATCGCCTTCCTGCTCATGATCATCATGGCGGCCTTCGGCGGCAAGCTGGTGGCTATGTTCGGCGTCGGAGCTGAAGCGGCGTTTATCGGCAGCCAATTCTTCCGGCAAATCGCCGTCTACTACCTGTGCTTCGGCATCGCCTCAGCCCTCCGCGGCGCCGTAGAGGGGATGGGCCTGGTCCTGTATTCCAGCATCGTCGGCATCGCGTCCCTGCTGGCCCGCATCGCCTTATCCTACGCCCTGGCCCCGTATCTCGGCAACATGGCTATCGCCCACGCCGAAGGGCTGCAGTGGATCGTCATGCTGATATGCTACGTCCCGCACTTCTTATGGCACAAAAAACGGGCCGCCTCGCCGTAATATATGCGAGTCAGCCCGTTGGCACAGACAATATTATTTTAACGCTTCTTCAGCCGTAGCCGGCAGATCAGGAGCGTCCGTATTGAACCATTGCTTATACAGCTTCTGGAATTCGCCCGTTTCCTTCAGCTTCGCCAGGGCCGCGTTGACTTCCTTCTGCAGCTCCGTGTTGTTCTTATTGATGGCGAAGGCTAAGTATTCCGATTTTGTATCGGGAATGTCGATGATTTCGTACTTGCCCTTGCCGTCCTGAGCCAGGAAGTAATCGGCGACAGGTTTATCCAGGATGCCGGCCTGGGCGCCGCCGACCTGCAAGTCCATGATGAGCTCGGAGTTGTGGTCGAACTGCTTGATGTTCAGACCCTTCTGTTCGGCGTAGCCTGCGCCGGTCGTGCCCATCTGCACGGCGACGGTCTTGCCCTGCAAGTCGTCGATAGACGTGATGCCGCTGCCGTTGGGAGCGAGGATAACCAGCTTCGATTCGTAGAAGGGAGCGGCGAAGAGGACGTTCTTAGCCCGTTCCTGGGTCATGGTCATGCCGGCGGCGGCAATATCCATATCGCCCTGCTGGATGACCGGGATAATGCCGGAGAAGGGAAGGTTGTTGATCTGGACTTCCCGGCCCATTTCCTTGCCGACGGCCTTAATCAAATCCATTTCAAAGCCCTTGTAATCTTCCGGATTCGCTTCGTCCTTAAACTCGAAGGGCACAAAGGTAGCGTTCGTAGCGACGCGGAGCGGTTCCTTCTTTTCAGCAGCCGCCTTATCCTGGCCGCCGCAGCCGGCGATCATCGACGCGGCCATCATGCCGGCCAAGGCTGTAACAACGTATTTTGTAAATTTCATATCGTTCATCCCCTTAGTAATCTCAAATACATATGAATTAATTAAGCAAAATTATACAACATTTATTAGTAAAAATGCAATACATAACATAAAAAAAGTAATTCCCAAATCGCATACTTGGGAATTACCTTTTTATTATCTGCAAGTTATTTCCTCAAATCAAGGGAGCGTACCTTTTCACGCAGGGGAAGCACCAGGGGCGGGCTGACGGATAATTCGTCGACGCCCATGCGCAGGAACGCTTCGGTCAGCGTCAAATCCGCGCCGAGCTCACCGCAGATGCCGACCCAGATGCCGGCCTTATGGCCGTTTTCGACGGTCTGCTGAATGAGACGGAGCACCGCCGGATGGTGGGCGTCGAAGAAGGCGTCCAGCTTCGTCTGCTGGCGGTCGATCGCCAGTGTATACTGCGTCAGGTCGTTGGAGCCGATGCTGAAGAAGTCTACTTCCTTCGCCAGCTCGTCGCTCATGATAGCCGCCGCCGGCGTTTCTACCATGATGCCTACTTCCATATCCTTGTCATAGGCGACGCCTTCGGCGTCCAGCTCGGCCCGGACGTCAGCCAGGATAGCCTTGCACCGCTTCACTTCGTCTGCAGAGATAATCATGGGGAACATGACGGCGATTTTGCCGAAGGCCGAAGCCCGCAGCAGGGCCCGCAGCTGCGTCTTGAACAGTTCCGGACGGGTCAGGCAGATGCGGATGGCCCGCATGCCCATAGCCGGGTTTTCTTCCTTATCCAGCTGGAAGTAGTCGACCTGCTTGTCCGCGCCGATATCGAGGGTACGGATGACGACGGTCTTGCCGCCCAGCGCTTCGGCCGTCTTCTTATAGGCTTCAAACTGCTGGTCTTCCGTCGGATAGTCGCTGTTTTCCAGATAGAGGAATTCGCTGCGGAACAAGCCGATGCCTTCGGCGTCATTGTCGAGGACCTGGGGAATATTGCCGGGGTTGCCGATGTTGGCGAAGATCTTGACGCGGCGGCCGTCTTTCGTTTCCGACACCGCGCCCCGCACTTCTTCCAGACGGCGCTTCCGGTCCGCTTCTTCGCGCTGTTTTGCTTCCATGGCCTGCAGCGTTTCTTCATCGGGATTGATGTATACCGTGCCGGTCAGGCCGTCTATAATGGCCATCATGCCGTCTACATCCGTATGCAGGGGCGTATCCGTGCTGACGACGGCGGCGATGCCCAGGGTACGGGCCAAAATCGCCGTGTGGGAATTCGTGCTGCCTGCCGACGTCACGAAGCCCAGGATCTTGTCCGTGTCGAGCTGCAGCGTTTCGCTGGGAGCCAGGTCGTCGGCGGCGATGATGACGTGGTCGTATTTGCTGAAATCGACGCCCGGTCCGCCGCACAGCTGCTGTTCCACGCGGCGCGATATGTCGAGGACGTCGGCGGCGCGGGCCTGCATGTAGGCGTCGTCCATAGAGCGGAACATTTCGGCAAACTGCTGGGCCGTCCGGTCGACGGCCGCTTCGGCGTTGAGCATTTCATCGCGGATCTGCCCTTCGATAGAGTCGATATAATCGTCGTCGTCCAGCATCATCTGGTGTACTTCAAACACGGCGGCCTGTTCTTCGCCTACTTTTTCCAGGGCTTTTTCATACAAGTCCTTCAGCTGTTCAATGGCTACCTTGCGAGCATCCTGAAAGCGGGCTACTTCGGCTTCGGCATCCTGAATCGGACGCTGGGCCGTCGAAATCGTGTTGCGGTGGAACAGCGCCAGCGGCCCGATCGTAATGCCGGGAAAGACGCTTTTCCCTTTTAACGTCAGCATGGATACATCCCCCTTATGTCGTAGATATTAGAAGTTTTCCTTGAGGAAAGTTTCAACCATCGCGGCGGCTGCTTCTTCGTCGGCGCCTTCTACCTGGACCGTAACGGTTTCGCCCTGTTTAACGCCGAGAGCCATAATGGTAAAAATCTTTTTCAAATCGCCCTTGCGGGAGCCTTTGAGCATCGTAATAGCCGATTCATATTTTTTGGCTTCCTTGACCAAGAGTCCGGCCGGACGAGCGTGGATACCCATAGGATCGGTGACAGTAAACGTAAATTCTTTCATGTGTAGTTCCTCCTTCGCAGGCGCGTGCGCCCAATATTATATTATGTGAAAATATATTACATACTATAAGTGTATCTGATTTTACAGCCGAATGCAATTAATCAGCCGACTGTTTTTTACGAACAATTCCCATCAGCACGGCCGCGACGACGACGCCTGCCGCCAGAGCCGCGACGTACATGAGCGGATTGGTCACGACGCCGAAGACGAAGATGCCGCCGTGAGGAGCCGGAACGGCGCAGTGAAAGAGCATGGACAGGGCCCCGGCGACGGCCGCGCCGACGGCGCAGGGCGGAATGATGTGCACCGGGTCGGATGCGGCAAAGGGGATAGCCCCTTCCGTAATGAAAGACAATCCCATGATGAAGTTCGTCACCGTAGACTGCCGTTCCTTCGCCGTGAATTTCTGCTTGAACAGCAGCATAGCCAGGGCAATGGCAATGGGAGGCACCATGCCGCCGATCATGACCGAAGCCATGATACCCGAAGAAATCGCTTCGCCGGAGGCGCTCATGAGGGAGGCCATACCGAAGACGTAGGCCGCTTTATTGATGGGGCCGCCGAAGTCGATGGACATCATGCCGCCCAGGATAAAGCCGAGGACGATGCGGCTCGTCGTAGTCATGCTGTTCAGGACGTCAAAGAGCCACGTGTTGAACAGGGCCGTCGGCGGGTTGATGATATAGGTCATGATGACCCCGATGAGGACGAGTCCCAAGACGGGATAAATCAGGATGGGCTTCGTGCCGTCCAGGGCCTGGGGCAGGTTGGAAAATACCTTCTTGAGCAGGATGATGAGGTACCCGGCGATGAACCCGGCAAAGAGGGCCCCGAAAAAGCCCGAGCCGCCTGTCGTGGCCAAAAAGCCGCCGACGATGCCCGGCATGAGGGCGGGCCGTTCGCCGATGCTCATGGCGATGTAGCCGGCCAGGATAGGCATCATCATGCTGAAGGCCAGGCCGCCGATGTTTTTCAGGAAGGCCGCCAGAGGCGTGCCCGTGCCGAACTGGGCCGTGCCGGCGTGCTCCATGTCGAAGAGGAAGGCCAGGGCGATGAGGATGCCGCCGCCGATGACAAAGGGCAGCATGTGGGATACGCCGTTCATGAGGTGCTTATATATTTGACGGCCGGCGCTTTCCTTTTCCGCCGCATCCAGCGATACGGCCTCGGACGACGAGCTTTCGCCGTTGAAAATGGGGGCCTTGCCGTCGAGGACAGTCTGGATCAGTTCTTCCGGAATCTTGATGCCGTTGGCGACCTTCGTAAAGACGACGGGCTTGCCGGCAAAGCGCTGCGTCGGCACGTCCTTGTCGCAGGCGACGATGACGCCGACGGCCCGCTCGATATCCTCGGCAGTCAGATGGTTTTTGACGCCGCCGGAACCGTTCGTTTCGATTTTAATGTCGACGCCCATAGCAGCTCCCTTGCTTTCCAGAGCTTCCGCCGCCATGTAGGTGTGGGCGATGCCCGTCGGGCAGGCCGTGACGCCGATGACGAAGGGCCGGTCCGACGGAGCGGGGGAGGCCGGTTCGTCAGCCGGAGCCGCTTCTGCCTCGGCAGCTTCTTCTTCCGCTTCCGCCGCCAGCTGGGCCGTTTCCGTCTCATCGATAACGGCCAGGTATTCGTCGGCCGTCTTGGCGTTCATCAATTTTTCCCGGAATTCGTCGTCCATGAGCATACGGCTCAGGCGGCTCAGCACTTCCAGGTGGACGTTGGCTCCGCCGGCCGGGGCGGCGATGAGGAAGAACAGGAAGGCCGGTTCGTCGTCCAGGCTTTCATATTCTACGCCCGAACGGACGATCATCGACGCCAGCCCCGGAGCCGACACGGCGTCCGTCTTGGCGTGGGGGATGGCGATGCCTTCGCCGATGCCCGTGCTGCCTTCGGCTTCGCGGGCCAGCACGGCCTTGCGGTATCCTTCCAGATCCGTCACGTTGCCGCCTTTATCCATCAGGGATACGAGATGGTCGATCGCCGCGCCCTTGTCGGCGACGACGGCTTGTAAGTCGATACTTTCTTTTTTCAATAAATCTACAATCCGCATGAATTTACAATCTCCTTTTACCTACAAACCTGCGTTACGGCAGCTGGCCGTATACTTCTTTAATATCGTCTTCCGTCGCCAGCCAATCGTGGAAGGCCGAAGCGCTGCCGGCGCTGATGCCCATCTTGAGGGCCTCCTGCAGGTCGCCGCCCGACGATTCGAAGCCGGCTAAGAACCCGGCTACCATGCTGTCGCCGGCGCCGACGGAATTGACCAGCTTGCCCTTAGGCGACTGCATGCGGTATACCCGGCCGTCTTCGCCGAGGAGCAGGGCGCCGTCGCCGCCGAGGGATACGAGGACGTTTCGCGCGCCCATATCCTGAAGCTTTCTTGCGCATTCGGCGATTTCTTCGTCCGTCTTGAGGACGGTATCGAACAATTCGCCCAGCTCGAAGTTATTCGGCTTGACTAAAAAGGGCTTATATTTCATGACGTTTTTCAGCAAATCGCCCGTCGCGTCGACGACGACCCGTACGGAGCGGCCTTCGAGGCGGCGCAGGATCCGTTCGTATATGTCGTCGGGAAGGGCGGCCGGGATGCTGCCGGCCAATACGAGGGTATCACCGTCGGCCATCCCGTCGATCTGGGCCATCAGGGCCTGCAGTTTGTCGTCGGGGATAACCGGCCCCATGCCGTTGACCGCCGTTTCGTCAGCTGCGCTGATCTTCAGGTTGATGCGCGAATAGCCTTCGTCCAGCACGATGAAATCGCAGTCGCTGCCGCATTCCAAAGCCAGCCGTTCTATTTCCCGTCCCGTAAAGCCGGCGATGAAGCCGAGCATTTTCGCCGGAATGTGAAGATTTCCCAGTACCAGCGCCACGTTGACGCCTTTTCCGCCGGGATAAATCGTTTCCGCTTCGGCCCGGTTGATGTCGCCGGCCTTAAATTCCTTCATCTGCACTACATAATCCAGCGAGGGATTGAACGTAACCGTATAAATCAAAGGATATGCACCTCCGTCAAAGATTCGTAAGAACTATAGTCCATGTCTTCTTCGCCCTTGGCCGTGACGACCGTGACCTGGGCCAGGTCTGCAAAGGTAATGTGCGCCGACTGGCCGAACTTGCTGACGTCGGCCAATACGTAGGCTTGCCGGCACTGCCGCACGGCTGCGCCCTTGCAGGCCGCTTCCTCCACGTCGGGCGTCGTGCAGCCCTCCTGAGGCGTCAGGCCGTTCGTGCCGAAAAATCCCTTCGTAAAGTGGTAGCGGCTCAGCATGTCCCGCATTTCGCTGCCGATGACCGATTCGGTCTTTCCCTTGACCAGGCCGGGCAGGACGTACACCTTTACGCCGCTGCGGGCCAGCTTCTGAGCCGTCGGCAGGCCGCTGGTCACAAAGGACGCCTCGGAGCCGACGAGAAAATCGGCCATCTGCTCGACCGTCGAGCCGCCGTCGAGATACACGAAGTCGTCCGGCCGGACCAGAGAGGCGGCAAACTGGGCGATGCGCCGCTTTTCCCCGATGTGCAGGGAGTACTTGTCCTGCAAATCTTCCATGGCCGCGTCGTAGGCCCCTTCCTTCAAGGACGTCGCCCCGCCGTGAACGCGCCGCAGCAGCCCTTCTTCATCTAAGGCGGCCAAATCCCGCCGGACCGTCGATTCGGAAATATCCAGATAATTGACCAGCTCCTGAACCGACACGGCGCCGTGCACGTTGACGATGCGCATGATTTCAGCTTGTCTTTCTTCGGTCAGCATGACCCTCATCCTTTCTGCTAAGTTCCTTTACACCTGCATTATACAATCAAATTCTTTCTTTTTCAATCATTTTCTATCATAATTGCGTATTTTTCAATCATTAACAGTCAATTATGCGCACGAATCATACATTGTGATTTATATCACAGAACAACCGCCAGGGTGGACGCAAATACGGAAGCCAGAAGGCGCAATTTATGATATAATAACGTATAAGCTTACTGATTTTACTACATTAGGAGTGATTGTCATGAATAAAAAAGCCGAAAGCTTCCAGGCATATTTAAAAGAAAAAAATCTGTCCGCCTTTACAGTCGACGAAATCAAGGACGACCCCTTCCATACCGTCGTCTTCCGCTCGCAGCTCAATATCGACGGCAATAACCTGCCGACCATCGTCATCGCCGACGACAGCATTTACGGCATTATCCGCATCTTAGTCGCCCCGAAAGTCCCCGAAGGAAGCGAAGGCCTCGCTAAATTGCTCAACACGTACAACCAGACCTTCAAGGCCTTTAAGTATTACGTTGACAACAAGGGCTCCCTGATCCTGGATATTTCCATCGTCAGCGCCGACGAATCGCTGAACGGCGACCTCGTATACGCCTTGTTCCAGACCGTCATCGAGCACCTGAACGAATCGTATAAGAACATTATGAAAGAAATCTGGAAATAACAATTTGACGTCCCCTGCCGGTAAAGCAGGGGATTTTTTCGATTATATCCCCATTACATTAAAACCATACGAATTTCCTATGGATAGATTAAATACTTTTTCTTGACATGCTGCGTGTAAAGTAATACGCTACTATAGTAAAGTATTACTTTATATCAATAGGGGAATGATAACGTATACCTTTACAGCATAATTACATAGGAGGGGATCCGTATGAAACACACCGCTGCCGCCGTCGCCGTAAGCGACGACACGCGCGGCTCTTTTCTCAAATGGTTGGAACGGGTAGGCAACAAGCTTCCCAATCCAGCTATTCTTTTTTTGATTTTCTTCATGGTGCTGGCCCTTTGCTCTTACGTCCTGCAGCTGGCCGGCGTAACGGCCGTCAATCTCAAGACCAATGAAATCATCCATATCCGCAGCCTCATCAGTGCCGAAGGCTTGGACTGGCTCCTGACGAACCTCATCAAAAACTACATTAATTTCCCGCCCCTGGGCATGATCATCGTCCTGACCTTCGGCCTGGGCGTGGCGTCGGAAACGGGGCTGCTCCAGACGCTCATCCATCACTCCATGCACAATATCCCGCGGAAGTACGTGACCCTGGCCGTCGTCTTCATCAGCCTCATGAGCCATATCGCTTCTGACGCGGCCATCGTCATCATGCCGCCCTTAGCGGCCATGCTGTTTTATTCCATGGGACGCCATCCCTTAGTTGGCTTCGCCTGTTCCCTGGCCGCCATCTATTCGGGATTTACGGCCAACATCCTCATCGTCACGACGGACGTCCTCTTGTCGGGCATTACGACCCAGGCCATCCGTACCATCGACGCGACGATGACCGTCACGCCAATCGACAACTGGTATTTCATGTCCTTCGCCGTATTCTACCTGACGGCCGTGACGACCTTCATTACGGAAAAATTCGTCGAACCGCGCATGGGCGTATATGACCCGGCCCACGCCCAGGAAAATCTGACCATTCCCGACGTGTCGCCGGAGGAAAAAAAGGCCCTGCGCCACACCCTCATCGCCGCCGTCCTGTATTTGGCCGTCGTCTTCCTCATGGCCTTTCCCGACAACGGCCTGCTCCGCAATCCCCAGACCCATTCGCTCCTGGGGTCGCCTCTGCTGCGCGGCGTCATCCCGCTGCTTTGCGGCTTTCTCCTGACCGTCGGACTGACCTACGGCGTATCCATAGGCAAAATCAAAAACGCCGATGACATGATACATTGTATGACCAACGCCGTCAAAGGCCTGTCAGGCTTTTTAGTCATGGCCTTTTTCATTGCCCAGTTTATCGCGGCCTTCGCCTGGACCAACATGTCGACGATGATCGCCATGAAAGGGGCTCTGTTCCTGAAAGACGTAGGCATGACCGGCCTGCCGGCTCTCATCTGCTTCATGCTCTTCGGCCAGCTCCTGGGCCTCTTTACATCCAGCGGCTCCGCCGTATGGGCCCTCTTGTCGACGGTCTTCGTCCCCATGTTCATGCTCCTGGGCTATCATCCGGCCTTTATCCAGGCCGCCTTCCGGGCCGGCGACGGCGCGCTGAACACCGTAGCCCTGGTCAACCCGTTCCTGCCCCTGTTTTTGGAAATCATCCGCCGCTACAAAAAAGACAGCGGCATCGGCACCTACCTGTCCCTCATGATGCCCTACGCCATGGCCTTCTTGGTCATGTGGTACGCCTTGTTCATCTTCTGGTATCTCACAGGCTGGCCCGTCGGCCCGGGTATTCCCCAGCGGTTATAAATTGAATCGTTGAATAGACAACAAAAAATCAGGATCTTCCACCATGAAGGAAGACCCTGATTTTTTATTACTGAAATCTATTTGACAGACGCTTTCCTTGCCGACCAATAGGCGTCCTGACCGGCGATGCCGTGGCGCGTCTTGTATTTCAGGACGGCCATGACCAGCAGGGATGTGACGAAGAGGGCCGAGAAGACCTGCAGGGTAATGGAGTAGCTGTTCGTCGTCTCCTTGATCCACGACAGAAGCAGGGGGCCGGCCACGCCGGCGGCCCCCCAGGCTGTGAGGATGCGGCCGTGGATAGCGCTCAGGGCCTTGGTGCCGAACAGGTCGCTGAGGTAAGCCGGCATACAGGAAAAACCGCCGCCGTAGCAGGTAATGATGAGCAGCACGACGATTTGAAAGCTGAAAGCGTTCGTTTCCGTCGACAGCTTGAAGAAGGCCAGGGCCTCGATAAAGAAGAAGAGGACGTACGTATTAGCCCGGCCGATATAATCCGATACGGTCGCCCAGGCGATGCGGCCGGCGCCGTTCAAAAAGCCGATGAGGCCGACCATGGACGCGGCAGCCATGGGCGACATGCCGACGACTTCCTGGGCCATCGGCGAGGCGACGGCCAGGAGGGCGATGCCGCAGGTGATATTGACGAAAAAGAGCCACCAAATCGTATAGAGCTGCCAGGTCTTCATGGCCTCTTTCAGGGAAAACTGCGGCATGGCATCGGCATAGACCGGACCGGATGGCTTCGCCAGCTCTGTATCGGGACGGGGTATTTCGTCGTCCTTCGGCGGCGCTAAGTACAGGGACGAGGCTGTCATGACGACGAGATACACTGCGCCCAAGATGAGGAAGTTCGTCGCCAGGCCAAAATTAGCGACGAGAAGCTGCATCGCCGGACCGGCGATCATGCTGGCAAAGCCGAAGCCCATGATGGCCAAACCCGTGGCAAAGCCGCGGTTGTCGGGAAACCATTTGACCAGGGTCGAGACGGGCGTAATATATCCCGTCCCCAAGCCGATGCCGCCGATAACGCCGTAAAACAGATACAGCATAGGCAGGCTGCGGAACTCCATGGCCGCCGCCGTGCCGAACATAGCCGAAACGAAAAATAAGGTCGAAAGGAGGCCCGACTTACGGGGGCCGGCCTTTTGGACGAAGCTTCCCAGGCATCCGGCAGACAAACCTAAAAACAAGATAGCCAGCGAAAAGGTCCACGTCGTCTGCTGGAGCGTAAAGCCCATCGATTCCATAATGGGTTTGGTCAAGACGCTCCAGGCGTAGACGCTGCCGATGCAGATATGAATTCCCATGGCGGACAGGGCAATGAGCCAGCGATTTCTCTTCATGATATCGTCTCCTTTGACTTGTCCCGCCGCGGCAATACAAAAAGCCGGCCGGCTGGACAAAGAATAGATGTACTCTTGCCCAGACGGTCGGCGTGTATGTCACCGTGCAGTCCACGTGGTTATTCCACTTCATTCCGTCAGTCCTGCACTGTATAGGTACGTTGTTATGATATGATTATACGGATTTAGAGCATACCTGTCAAGAATTATGCAGATTTTTTCACAGCTGCCGCAGCCATGTCGGCCGTATCGGCGTCCGTTCCGTAAGCTGTTTCTTGCGCGGCTTTACTCTTAGCCTTGGCGTCCGCCGCAGCCTTGGCCTGCTCCATCTGCTGCCGGCCCAATTCGGTCAGCGTCTGACCTGCCGGGGCCTTGCGGATGATGTAGACGTTTTCCAGGGGCTTCAATACGGAAAAGCCGTATTTCATCAGGGCCTGGGCATCGCCGTAGCGGTCTTCCGAATTCATGATAGCCGCGATGACCGTCCGCCCGTTCTGAGTCGCCGAAACGACGAGGCACGGCCCGCCGGCATTCGTCGTGCCGGTTTTAATGCCGTTTGCTCCGGGGAACCCGCTGGTCAGGAATTCGTTCGTCGAAACGCAATGCTTATAGCTGCCGTCGACGTAGGGCATATCGAAGGTACTGCGCTTGACAATATCCCGGAAAGCCGGCAGTTTCATGCCGTAGGCGCCTATCTTGGCCAGATCCCGGGCCGTCGAATAGTGGTTGGCGTCGGGAAGACCGTGGGGATTGACAAAATGCGTATGGGTCGCGCCGATAGCCGCCGCCTTCGCGTTCATTTTCGCGACGAAGGCTTCTTCCGTCGGTTCAACCGTTTCCGCAATGGCCACGGCGGCATCGCAGCCCGACACGAGCATCATGCCCGTCAGGGCGTTGCGCAGCGTAATCTGGTCGCCCTGCTGCAGGCCGAGGACAGAGGCGTCGCTTTCGACGCTCAGGGCCTTGTCGGTAATGCGAATCGCATGATCCATCATAGCCTGCCCGTTTTCCAGGGCGACGATGCAGGTCATCATCTTCGTCGTACTGCCCGGATATCCTCTCAGGTCGGGCTGTTTGGCATACAGCTCGTCGCCCGTATCGGCGTCCATGACGTAAGCGGCCTGGGCCGCCACTGCCGGCGGTTCCAGATTTTCGGCAAAGGCTACGGAAGATAGGGCTACGCAGGCAGTCAGCGCAGCTAAGATCGTTTTCTTTAAAGACATGATACATGCCTCCCTTGAACATAAACTATAGATGATTACAGCGGATTTTTAGCGGCCATTTTCGGCTTGCGCGGGTATTTGGCCGGACATATCTTCGTCTTTTTGATGTACAGGACGGCCCGCTTGTCATCCAGCCCCGGCAAATGGACGGGGCGGACTTCCGCCGCCGCGCCGCCGAGGATGGACAGGGCCTTTTGAGCCTCGGCCAGCTCTTCCTCATATTGGGCGCCTTTTAAGGAAATAAATACGCCCTGGCGAGCCGTATAGGGAAGGGCCCATTCGGCCAATATCTGCAGGCGGGCTACGGCCCGGCTGGTCACGATATCGAAGCGTTCCCTGTATTCCTCTTTGTGGGCCATTTCCTCGGCCCGGCCGTGCAGGAAGGAAGCCGGCAGGCCCAGCTCCGCCGTCACGCCCTGTAAAAACGTCAGCCGCTTCTGCAGGGAATCGAAAAAGGTCACCTTCAAATCGGGCCGGTAGATGAGCAGGGGCAGGCCGGGAAAGCCGGCTCCCGTGCCGAGATCCAGGACGGAGGCCCCTTCGGGAAACCACGCCGCGTCATAGCACGACAGGCTGTCTATCATATGCTTTACGGCTACGTCGGCCGGCTCCGTAAGGGCCGTCAGGTTCATGACCTTATTCGTCTCGACCAGGCGCTCTGCAAACAGGCAGAATCGGTCGATTTGCTCCGCCGTCAGGGCCAGGCCAAAGTCCTTCGCCGCCGCGATGAGTTCGTCTCTAAACATGGCTTTCCTCCCGCTGGCGCTGTTCCAGCACGATGAGCAGGGCCGTAATATCCGCCGGCGATACGCCGGAGATGCGGCTGGCCTGCCCTAAGGAGCGGGGCCGTATGGCGTCCAGCTTCTGCCGCGCTTCGCCCGACAGGGTATCGATGTCGGCGTATACGATATCTTCCGGCATCAGCTTCTTTTCCAGGCGGTTCATCTTTTCCACCTGTTCCAGCTGGCGGTTGATATATCCCTCGTACTTGACCATGATCTCGATTTCCTCGCATACGTCGTCGGCCAGCTGCGGCAGGGGAAATACCTGGCTCAGCGTATGATAGGTCACTTCGTTGCGCCGCAGCAAATCGTAAGCCTTGAGGCCGGTACGGACGGGAGCCGTGCCGATAGAAGCCAGCTTTTCCTGATTTTCCTTTGTCGGCGTGACGGGCAGGGCCTTCAGCGCCTCCAGTCCCGCTTCGACGGCTTCTTTCTTCTCTATAAAGGCGTCGTACCGTTCCTGCGTGACCAGGCCGATGTCGTAGCCCTTCTGGGTCAGGCGCAGGTCGGCGTTGTCCTGCCGCAGGATGAGTCGGTATTCCGAGCGGCTGGTCATCATGCGGTACGGTTCTTCCGTTCCCTTGGTGACCAAATCGTCGATGAGGACGCCGATGTAGGCCTCCGAGCGGGTGAGGATAAAGGGCTCCTTGCCCTGTACCTTGCGGGCCGCGTTGATGCCGGCCATGAGGCCCTGGGCCGCCGCTTCCTCATAGCCGCTGGTGCCGTTGGACTGGCCTGCCGAAAAGAGGCCGCTGATGGCCTTCGTTTCCAGCGACGGCGTCAGCTGCGTCGGGTCCAGGCAGTCGTATTCGATGGCGTAGCCGGGGCGCATGATCCGCACGTCTTCCAGGCCGGGAATCGTCCGCAGGAAGGCGTACTGCACGTCGACGGGAAGGCTGGTGCTCATCCCTTGGACGTACATTTCTTCAGTCATTTCGCCTTCGGGCTCAACGAAGAGCTGATGGCGCTTCTTATCGGCAAAGCGGACGATTTTCGATTCGATAGACGGGCAGTAGCGCGGGCCAACGCCCTGGATGACGCCGTTGCACATGGGCGCCCTGTCGAGGTTTTCCCGAATGATGCGGTGCGTTTCCTCGTTCGTAAAGGTCAGCCAGCAGCATTCCTTGTTGCGGTTCTTCCGTTCGGACAAAAAGGAAAAGGCGTGGCCCTGCTCGTCGCCTTCCTGCTTCTGCATTTCTTCCGTCCGCAAGGTGCGGCGGTCGACGCGGGCCGGCGTGCCCGTCTTAAAGCGCATAAGCTTGATGCCCGCTGCCAGCAGGGAATCAGACAGGTCTTCTGCAGACCGCTGTCCCATGGGGCCGCCGGAATAGACGCATTCGCCTGTAATGATCTTTCCCTTTAAATAGGTCCCCGTCGCCAGGATGACGCATTTCGCCTTGTACACTTCGCCCATTTCCGTGACGACGCCCGTAACGGCGCCGTTTTCCATCTGGATATCCGTAATCATGAGCTGCTTGACGTCCAGATGTTCCTGATTTTCCAGCACCTGGGTCATGGTCATCTGGTACATCTTCTTATCGGACTGGGCCCGCAGGGAATAGACGGCCGGCCCCTTGCCCGTGTTGAGCATGCGCATTTGGATGCACGTCTTATCCGTATTGATGCCCATTTCGCCGCCCAGCGCATCGATTTCCCGTACGAGGTGGCTCTTGCCGGGGCCGCCTACGGCGGGATTGCAGGGCATGAGGGCGATATTATCTAAATTAAGCGTCGCGACGAGGGTCCGCGCGCCTAACCGCGCGCTGGCCAGGGCCGCTTCGCAGCCTGCATGGCCTGCGCCGACGACGATGACGTCGTATGTATCGACTACAAACATGATTTCACCCTTTTTCTACTTACCTAAACAAAATCTGCTGAATATTTCTTCTATGATGTCGTCGTGGACCGTATCGCCCGTAATAGAACCCAGGAGCTCCCAGGCTTCGCGGATATCGACGATAGCACAGTCGACGGGCATGCCTGCTTCTATCGTGTCCAGGGCCCGCTGCAGGGCTTCGCGGCTTTGCCGGACCAGCTCGATATGGCGCGTATTGGCCAGCAGGGCGCTCTGGGCCGCCATCAACCCCTGCTTAAGAGCCAGCGACAGCATGGCGTCCTTCAATTCGCCCATGCCGGCTCCCGTACTGGCCGAAATCGAAAGGAGGGGCAATCCGTAAGACTGCAGATCTTCCGTTGCAAAGGCCGGCTGCAAGTCTTCCTTGTTCAATACGATCAGAGCCTGCCTGCCTCTGGCCGTTTCCAGAATCTGCCGGTCTTCTTCCTGCAAGGGCCGGGACTGGTCGACGACGACGAGGATGATATCGGCCCGGTCCATGTATTCCTTCGCCCGGCGCACGCCGATCTGCTCGACCGTATCGTCGGTGCTGCGGATGCCAGCCGTATCGACGAGGCAAATCGGCACGCCCTGTATAGTAATCCACTCTTCGATGACGTCCCGCGTCGTGCCCGGCACGTCGGTGACGATGGCCCGTTCCGTTTCCAAAAAGCGGTTGAGCAGGCTCGATTTGCCGGCGTTAGGCGTGCCGGCGATGGCCGCCATGACGCCGTCCCGCATCATGCGGCCGCTTTTGGACTCGGCCAGCATATCGTCCAGACGCCGCTCCATCTCCCGGATAGCGCCGGCAATATCGGGCACTTCTATGTCTTCCAGGTCTTCTTCGGGATAATCGACGGTTACTTCCAGCCGCGTGATAAAGTCGGTCAGGTGAAGGCGCATGTCGCCGACGACCCGGGACAGGCGGCCTTCGAGCTGGCTGACGGCGCTGGTCAGGCCCTGGGCGCTCTTGGCCTGAATGACGTCCATGACGGCTTCGGCCTGAGCCAGGTCGATGCGGCCGTTGACGAAGGCCCGCTGGGTAAATTCGCCGGGATTGGCCAGCCGCGCGCCGTGGCGCAGGACCAGCCCCAGGATTTCGCTCAAGGACTGGCGGCCGCCGTGGCATTGTATTTCCAAGACATCCTCTGCCGTATACGAACGGGGACCCTTCATGATGAGAAGAATAACTTCGTCCACCGCTTTGCCGTCGTCGTCTACGATCAGGCCGTACTGTATGGACCGATCGCGCCGCTGCGCTAAGGGAAGGGAGGATTTGCTCTTAAAAATCGCGTCGCCTACGTCGTAGGCCTTGCTTCCGCTGATTCGGATGACGCCGATGCCGCTTTCGCCCAGCGGCGTGGCGATGGCGGCTATCGTATCGGTTGTATCGTACACAGTGAACGCTCCTTTCAAAAAAACCGGCGCTGCGGCGCCGGTTTTTATTGTACCAGTGACTCGTCCGCTCATAGCTGCCGACTCACTGCCGTGTCATATTCAAGCTTATTTTTCGTAATAAATAACCACGTGGCGATACGGGTCCTGGCCTTCGCTTTCCGTCCGCACATGGGCTTCGTTCTGAAGCGCGACGTGGATGATCTTGCGTTCGTAGCCGTTCATCGGCTCGAGGACGACCTTTTCACCACTGCGCTTAACCCGCCCGGCCAACCGTACGGCCAGCTGCTTCAGCGTTTCTTCTCGGCGCTGGCGGTAGTTTTCTACGTCCAGCATGATGAAATGGCGCGTTTCTTCGCCCTGGTTCGTCGTCAAGTTCGTCAAATACTGAAGGGCGTCCAGCGTCTGGCCGTGCTTGCCGATGAGGATGCCCAGGTTCTTGCCGTGCAGGTGAAGGATGATTTTATCGGATTTGATCATCTTTTCGATCATCACGTCGATGCCCATGTTGCGCAGCACGTCCTGCAGGAAGGCCTTGGCCTTGGCGGCCGCTTCTTCAGCCGTAAAAGTTTCCTCTGCCGGTTCAGCTTCGTCGGCAGCCGGCTCTTCGACCGGTTCTTCCGGCGCTTCCGCCGTCACGGCTTCGGCCTGCGCAGCTTCTGCCGCCTTAGGTTCCGCCGGAGGTGCGGCTTTCCGCTCTTCTTCTTCAATATCGTAAATCGGAGCAGTCTTTCTGGCCTTTTCCGTCAGGCGTACCTTAGCCGGCTTGCTGCCAAAGCCAAGAAAGCCGCTTTTCGGTTCGGCCAGTACTTCGATCGTCACTTCTTCTTCCATCAATCCGAGGCGGACCAGGCCGGAACGGACTGCGTCTTCTATCGTTTTTCCTGTCGCTTCAATGGTTCTCATGCTTTTGCACCCTTTCCCTTATTACGGAACATAATCATCTGCTGGGCCCACTGGAACACGTTGGAAAGGAACCAGTAAATAACCAGGCCGCTGGGGAAGCTCAAGCTGATCCAGCCGATAAACAGCGGCATGATGACGCGCATGATTTTCTGCTGCTTTTCCTGCGCTTCCGAAGCCGCTACCTGCGTGCCCGACATCTGTTTCTGGATGACGTAGGTAGACGCAGCGGATAAAATCGGCATGATATACGTCGGGTCGGCCGCGCCTAAGCTGGGCAGCCATAAAAAGCTTTCGTACGCCGGATCGTAAGGGTAGGAGCGAAGGGCGTAAAAAATCGCGATGAGGAAAGGCATCTGAATCAGGATCGGCAGGCAGCCGGACAGGGGATTGACGCCGGTCTGCTTGTACAGCTTCGCCATTTCTTCCTGAAGCTTTTTCTGATTACCTTTATATTTCTGCTGTAATTCTTTAATCTTCGGCTGCAGGGTCTGCATGCCTTCCATGGAACGAATCTGCTTGGCCGTAAGAGGCGAGAGGGCCAGCTTGATTACCAGCGTCAGGATGATGATGGCCAAACCGTAGCTGGGATATCCGATGCTCTGCGTAAAGGCATAGCAATAATCCATAAACGTGGTCATGATGCCACTGAGAAAATCCATTATTCCACTAAAAAAATCCAATATTCTCAACTCCAGTCAAGGATAAAATACCAGCAGGCAGCCTCTATTTCATCTGCCTGATACTTACGGCACAGGATCATATCCGCCTTTATGAAAGGGATGGCATTTCAAAATGCGCCTGACTGCTAAATAACTCCCCTTCACAGCGCCGTATTTCTGCAGCGCCTCGATAGCGTAAGCAGAACAAGTAGGGTAAAACCGGCAGCACGGCGGTTTTAATGGTGATATACAAAGCTGATAAAACCGTATTAGAATGATGAAACATCTTTTCATGGCATCTCGTTCTTTCGCAATATCCCGGCCTGTCGGAACAGCTGCAGGATGCTTCGTTCCGCCTGGGCGTATCCGGCGTATTTCAGGCTGCTGCGTCCGATAAGCACCAAGTCGACGCCGTTTGCCAGCTCGAACTGATGAAGGCGGTATACCTCTTTCATCAGGCGCCGGCAGCGGTTCCGCTCTACGGCGCAGCCGATTTTCTTGCCCGTTACGAAGCCGATGCGGGCCGGCTGCTTAGGCGACCGCTTCAAGACGTACAAGACGGCCAAGCGGTTCACATAGGATTTTCCCCGTCGGTACACAACCTGATATTCCCGATTTTTGCACAGCCTTTTTTCTTTTTTTAACTCATACATACGTTATTGTCCCGAAAATGCCAGAAGAACAGAAAAATTCCTTAGCGGAACTTTTCTGTTCATCTTGTAATAATTACGCGGAGAGTCTCTTTCTGCCTTTCAAACGGCGTCTTTTCAAAACCATGCGGCCGCCTTTGGTTTTCATTCTTTCACGGAAGCCGTGCGTTCTTTTTCTCCACAGCGTATTCGGCTGATATGTCTGTTTCACGATAGGCACCTCCTTTGTCTCAATCAACAGTAGATGAACTTACACCATAACAGCATAATTATATTCAAAAAGGATAGGGCTGTCAATCGTTTTTTCCGGAATCGCGGCGATGATGCCGCATTTGTCATAGGGACAGCGTCGTGAACGTATACCGTTTGTACATGGCGGCACAGGGTGTCGCCGCCCTTTGCTATACTGAAGCTGTCAGAGGGAGGAAATTCTCATGGAAAGATGTTTCCACATGCATTGTGGACAGCATGGCAAGTTATCAACACGTTGTTCACAAAATGTGGACAAGTAGAAAATACCTATAAGCCCAGGTGTATACTAGCGTTTCTCCCTTCTTTCAAATCGAGTTATGCACTATATCCACAATATGGCCGTAAACATATCCCCAATCATCCTTGCGAAGAAGGATTCTGTTTACGGTATGAACAGAGGACGAGAGAGAATGGCATTATGAATTTTTTGACAAATTCAGCTGCTTCTATGTATTTTTCGAGGATTTTGTTGTACAATGTAATCAGATGTGTGGATAAAAAGTTCAGTTATCAACAGGTTGTTCACAATGTGTGGATAAATCAAAATCAGGCCGGAAATTCGATATTTATCGCGTTTCCGCTTTTTTCAGCCTCTAAATGCGCACTTATCCACATTGTGCTGCAACGCACATATCCACAATATTATGCAGGAAGGACTTTGCTATTATGGAATCAATGGATCTAGCTACATTATGGGCGGGAATGCTGGAACAGCTGAAAAAGGTTCTGCCAAAACCGATTTACGAAACGTGGTTCGTCTCGTCCCTCATCCCGACGTCCTACGAAAACGACGTCCTCGTACTGGCGGCGGCGCAGAAATTCGTATGCAATTTCGTCAATAAGAATTATGCCGATCAGCTCAACGAAGCCGCCGAAGCCGTCACGGGGAGGCCTACGACGGTCAAGTTGGAAGATATGAACGCCCCCGCCGCGGAACCGGCAAAGCCAGCGGAAACGGACGATTTATATAAGGACACTCTGTTTTCCGACGAAGACTTGCCGAAAGCGCCGCCAAAGAAAAAGGCGGAGCCCGAGCCGAAGGCCGTCATGGTCAAGGAAGCGAACGAATCGATCTCGCCGCCGCCGGAAGAACCGACGACGGAAGACAACCTCATTCCCAATTATACCTTCGACAATTTCATCGTCGGCAACAGCAACCGCATCGCCTATTCCATCGCCGCCAGCGTGGCGGAAGCGCCGGCCAAGAAATATAATCCCTTATATATATACGGCGGCAGCGGCCTGGGCAAGACCCACCTCATGCACGCCATCGGCCACCAGATTCTGAAAAACTTCCCCCACATGCGCCTGCGCTGCATTACGAGCGAAGACTTCGTCAACGATTTCATCCAGGCCATACAGGATAAAAACACGGAAAACTTCCGCCAGCAGTACCGCAACATCGACGTCCTCCTCGTCGACGATATCCAATTTTTAGGCCAAGGCGACAAGGACAGCTCGAAGGAAGAATTTTTCCATACCTTCAATAAGCTCTATCAGGGCCAAAAGCAGATGGTATTCACCAGCGACCGGCCGCCTCTGGATATTAAAAGCCTGGAAGACCGCCTGCGCTCGCGCTTCCAGAGCGGCACGGTGACGGGCATCGAGCCGCCGGACCTGGAAACGCGGACGGCAATTCTGCGGACCTGGGCTCAGAAGGAAAAAATCAACATCGATAAGGACGCCATCAACTACATTGCCGCCAACGTCAGCGATAATATCCGCGACCTGTACGGCGCGTACAACAACGTCCTGTCTATGGCTTCCATCGAAAAAAACGACGTGACCTTGTCGCTGACGCAGCGGGCCCTGAAATACCTGGTTGCGGAAAAGGAAGAAAAGAAGTACATCACCATCGACGAAATCACCAGTTCGGTCTGCCGGTTTTACAGCGTAAACTACAACGAGCTCATGGGCAAGAAGAGGACGAAAAATATTGCCCTGGCCCGGCAGGTAGCCATGTACTTATGCCGCGAGCTGACGGGGAATACGTACCCTCACATCGGCACGGCCTTCAGCGGCCGCGATCATACGACGGTCATGCACGCCTGCGAAAAAATTACCAAGATGATGAACGACAGCGACACCTTCAAGGAAATGATCGAGCGGCTGAAAGAGAAGATTTTAGACGTGGACAAGTAAGTGCATAGTCTGTAGATAGTTTGTGGACAGCGAAAATTTGCGGAAGAAAAGTGAATTTGTGGATAGGCAGGCATGAATTATACACAGGTTATACACAGCTGTGCATAGCTGAAAATTCAGAGTTTTCCCCAGTTTTCCACACTATCCACACCCTCTACTACTACTTCTTCTACTCTTTTAACTTACTTCAATTAAAAAACTAAACGCAGAAAAGGGGATACACCCATGAAACTTATCTTAAAAAAGGAAGATTTAAACAAAGGCCTTCAGACCGTCCAAAAGGTCGCCCAGAATAAAAACAACAACCTGACCTCAGAAAACGGCCTGCTTATCAAGGCCATGAACGACGTAATCGAATTTCAGGCCAACGACTACGATATGGGAATCAAAACCATTGTTCCCGGCATCATCGAAGAAAAAGGCGAAGCCTTCGTTGCCAACCCGTACTTAATGGAGCTGACGCGCAAGCTTCCCAGCGACGAAATCGAAATTACCAAAAAAGACGCTGACACCCAGATGATCATCAAAGGCGGCAAGCTGAAATTTGAATGCCTGACCATGAATCCCAACGACTTCAACGAAGTGGAAATCCTGGAAAACGGCTATTCCCACTTTACGACGACCAGCGTCGTATTAAAGGATCTCATCGACAATACGTCTTACGCCTGCGCGACGGACGTAGCCCGGCCCATCTTTATGGGTACCTATCTGGACGTTCAGGGCGATACCATTTCCATGGTCGCTACGGATACCCACAGGCTGGCGCTGAAGACGGCGCCCCTGGATAGTCCGATTGAAAATCCCCTCCAGGCCGTCATTCCCAGCCGGCTGCTCACGGAAATTTCCCGCCAGCTGCCGACGGACATTCCTGAAGCGGTGGAAATTACGGCGGTCCGCAGCTATTTAGCCATTAAGTTCGGCAACGTCTACATCCGCACCCGCCTGATTGAAGGGGAATTCCCCAACTACCGCCGCGTCATCCCGACGGACTTCCAGTGCAGCATCACCGTCGGCCGCAGCGAATTTACGGGAGCCGTCGAACGGGCCTCCATCGTCGCCAAAGACGCCCAGTACAACGTCATCAACTTCGTATTCGGCGACGGGGAAATTCATCTCATGAGCCAGAACCCCGACTACGGCACCATCGAAGACTACGTAGCCTGCCAAATGACCGGGGAGCCGTTGGAAATTTCCTTTAACGGCAAGTTTATTTTAGATATTTTAAAACACTGCCACGACGACGAAGTCGTGTTAAATACGCGGCAAAACAGCCCCATGCTGGTACAGGATAAAGGGAACGAAGCGAGCGTATTCGTCGTGACGCCGATGAGGACAAAATAATGGAAAAGGTAAAAATTGAAACGGAAATGATACAGCTGGACCAGTTTTTAAAGTGGGCCAGCATCTTGCAGAGCGGCGGCGAAATCCGCTTTTTGCTGGACGAACAGCGGATTTTTGTTAACGGCGAACTGTGCTCGGCAAAGCGGAAAAAGCTTTATGCCGGCGACATCGTAGAAATCAAGGGCATCGGGACGTATGAAATCGTTGGTGCATAAGTATGAATATACAATCTGTACGGCTTCATCAATTCAGAAATTATACACAGGAAACGATAATCTTTCCCAAGTCTATTATCTTGTTGTACGGTCAGAATGGACAAGGCAAGACGAATTTGCTGGAAGCCCTGTACCTGGGAGGTATAGGGAAATCCTATAAGGGGATGGCCGACACGGACTTGATTCAATGGGACTGCGGCGAAGGCAGCGTCATCCTGGATTTTGTCCGCAGCGGCGTCGCCCAGCAGATCAAAGTCATCTTATCGAAGACGAGTAAAAAGGAATTATGGGTCAACGAGACGAAGGTCCCACAGAAGGAGCTAGTGGGGACGCTGAACGAAGTCTTGTTTTCCCCGGAAGACCTGCAGCTGATCAAGGGCAGCCCGTCCTTGCGGCGGCGGTTTATGGATATGGAAATATCCCAGGTCAACCCGGCCTACTACCGCCTGCTGCTGCAGTATAACCGGGCCGTATCGCAGCGGAACCTGCTGTTGAAGCAGATGAAGTACGAAGGCGGGGCGTCGCTGGAGGAATGGGACCGGCAGATCGCATCCTTCGCCGCCGCAATCGTGCGGAGGCGCCTCGACGCCCTGCGGAAGATGAGCTTTCTGGCCGGTGTCATTCACCGCCGCCTGACGGGCGGCTCAGAGCTGCTGACGATGGATTACGTACAGCCCTACGGCGACGGGGCGGGAGGCATTACCGACGCTCAGCGGTACTACGACCTGCTGCAGGAGCACCGGCAGGACGACATATACCGCATGTCCACGTCGATAGGACCTCATCGGGACGACCTGGCCTTGGCCGTAGGCAGAGCCGATTTAAAAAAATACGGCTCCCAGGGGCAGCAGCGGACGGCCGTTCTGGCCCTCAAGCTGTCGGAGCTGGAATATATGAAGTCCGAGACGGGCGAGTATCCCGTCCTGCTGCTGGACGACGTGATGAGCGAGCTCGACGCCGGCCGCCGTCAGGCCCTGCTGGATTTTGTGCGCGGCCGGATACAGACCTTTATTACGACGACAGAGCCGCTGATTTTCGAATCCATGGCCGGCTGCTGTCATATCTGCATCGCGCAGGGAAAGGTAATATCCCATGGAGGAACGGAATCATAAGATGGAGAAGGCCGGCCTTTCCATTCCCAAAATATTGGAACGGAACCGGCTTCTCGTCCCCTATAAGCTGTATCAGGCGAAGCTGGACTGGAAGACCATCGTCGGCCCTCAAATTGCCAAATACTCCTATATTCAGGGCTTCGACGAGTCCGTCGTACAGGTAGCCGTGCTGAATTCCGTATGGATGAACCAGCTGTTCATGTACAAGAAAAAGATCATTAAGGCCATCAACGAGTATATCAAGGAACCCTTCGTCACGGATATCCGCTTCGTGCGGAGCGGCCGAAAGCCCCCAGCCGTTACGTACGCCAATACTGCCGGAGAAGAAGAGGAAGGCTTCGCTGTCCGCGTGGGAAACGCGCGGCTTTCAGAAGAAACGGTGCGTCGCATCCGGCAGGAGACGGCGGCCCTTCCCGAGGCCATCCAGGAAAAAATGGCCCAGCTGCGCTTCGCCCAGGCGAAACGGCAGACGGCGTACCAGGCAGCAGGAGTCCGGCAGTGCCCGTCGTGCGGGCGGTGGCTGGAAAAGGGCGAGGAGCTGTGCTTCCTCTGCCGGCTCCGGGCACGTCAGGAAAAGAAAAAAGCCGTCTATGCCACGGTTATGGACATGCCCTGGCTGACGCTGGACGAACTAAAGGCCTACGGCATGATCGGAGACGAGGGACGGCTGTACGAGGAATTGTACAACGAGGTGCGGCGCGAGTGCATTTATAAATACATGGAGCGCATTTACCACGGCTGCGATACGCCGGAAGACGATATGATGCTGGCCCTGCTGATTACGCGGCGGAATCCGACGGAGATGACCGACGCGTTTATTCGCAATTTAACGGAAAAATACAGGAGAAAAAGCGATGTATCTTCACATAGGCGGACAGAAAATGATTGATATACGCCGCATTGTCGCGATGTTCAAGGCCCATCCGCGAAAGATGAACAAGTCGAACCCGCTGCGGCAGTATTACCGCCCCCTCGTGCTGCTCGACGGCATGGACGAAGGGCAGATTCGCTGCTATATCGTAACGGAGGAGTGCATTTACGCTTCGCCCATTACGCTGGAAACGATTATCGGGCGGTACAAGCGGCTGTTTTCGTCAAAGGGGCCCGTGCAGCGATTGTAAACTAGCTATCCCAGGGGGATTTGCTGTATAATAAGATGTTAAGTATGTTTGAAGAGGAGGAATTGCTGCATGCCGCAAGATAAAAAAGTAAATTATGGCGCGGAACAGATTCAGGTCCTGGAAGGCCTGGAAGCCGTTCGCAAGCGTCCTGGTATGTATATAGGGAGCACGTCTCTGCGCGGTCTCCATCATTTAGTATATGAAGTCGTCGACAACAGTATCGACGAAGCGCTGGCAGGATACTGCACGCACATTGAAGTGACGATTGAAGCTGATAACAGCATTACCGTCGTCGACAACGGCCGCGGCATTCCCGTAGCCATGCATAAGATCGGCAAGCCTGCCGTCGAAGTCGTACTGACGGTGCTTCACGCCGGCGGCAAATTCGGCGGCGACGGCTATCCTATTTCCGGCGGCCTGCACGGCGTCGGCATATCCGTCGTCAACGCCCTGAGCCTGTGGACGAAGGTCGAAGTCAAGCGCGACGGGTATTTGTGGAACATCTCCTTTGCCCGGGGCCTGACGGCGGAACCGCTGAAAAAAATTCGTCCCATGGAACGGGGCGAAGAAACGGGCACCAAGGTAAGCTTTAAGCCCGACGCGGACATTTTCCCCGACACGACCTATGATTTTGACACGCTGAAGACGCGTCTCCGCGAGCTGGCCTTCCTGAACAAGGGCCTGCATATTACCCTGACGGATAAGCGCGGCGAAGGGCGCAGCGAAGTCTACTGCTACGAAGGGGGCCTCACGTCCTTTGTGGAATTTCTGAATGAAAACAAGGAAGCCGTCAACCCGACGGTCATTACGCTGGAAGGCGAAAAGAACAAGGTCCTCGTGGACATCGCCATGCAGTACAACGACGGCTACAGTGAAAATATCCTGACCTTCGTCAACGACATCTTTACGGAAGAAGGAGGCACCCACCTGAGCGGCTTCCGTTCCGGCCTGACCCGCACGATCAACGACTACGGCCGTACGGCGGGACTGCTGAAGGACAAGGAAGAAAACTTATCCGGCGAAGACGTGCGCGAAGGCCTGACGGCTATCGTCAGCGTCAAGGTACGGGAACCGCAGTTCGAAGGGCAGACGAAGACGAAGCTGGGCAACAGCGAAGTCAAGGGGATCGTCGACAACATCGTGTCCGACGGATTGAAGGAATTCTTCGAAGAGCATCCCGGCGAAGCCAAGTCCATTGTCAACAAGGCGATTTCCGCCGCCAGAGCCCGCCAGGCAGCGCGCCACGCCCGCGACCTGACGCGCCGCAAAAACGCCCTGGAAATCAGCAGCCTGCCAGGGAAACTGGCCGACTGCTCGGAAAAGAACGCCGCTATGACGGAAATCTACCTGGTCGAAGGCGATTCGGCCGGCGGCTCGGCCAAACAGGGCCGGGACCGGAAATTCCAGGCCATCTTACCACTCCGCGGCAAGATCATCAACGTCGAAAAGGCCCGTCTGGACAAGATCCTGGCCAATGAAGAAATCCGCTCCATGATTACGGCCTTCGGCACGGGCATCGGCGAAGAATTCGACATCAGCAAGCGGCGTTACGACAAGATCATCATCATGACCGATGCCGACGTCGACGGAGCCCATATCCGCACGCTCCTGCTGACGTTCTTCTACCGCTTTATGAAGCCTCTCATTACGGAAGGCCATATCTACATCGCCCAGCCGCCCCTGTATCAGGTGCGCAAGGGCAAGCAGGTCTGGTATTACTACACGGACGAAGCGATGAACGCCAAGCTCGATGAGCTGGGACGCGACAGCAGCGTCGTCGTCCAGCGCTATAAGGGCCTCGGTGAAATGAATCCGGAGCAGCTCTGGGAAACGACGATGGACCCCCAGAACCGCACGATGCTCCAGGTCCATCTGGAAGACGCCGTAGAAGCGGACCGCATTTTCTCCGTCCTTATGGGCGACAAGGTCGAACCGCGCCGTCAATTCATTCAGGAAAACGCCAAGAAGGTGCGGAATCTGGACTTATAGGAGGATGTGTCTATGCCGAACATATCGAAACGAATTTCCTTGTTTTCCGAATCGGCCATTGCCAGAATCTCCCACATGGCCGAAAGGTACGAGGCGATTAATTTATCGGAAGGCTTTCCCGATTTTCCCCCGCCGGAAGCCCTGCGGAACCGCCTGAAGGATATAGCCTCTCAGGGGCCACACCAATACAGTATAGACAGCGGCGCCCAGAACCTGCGGCAGGCCCTGGCGAACTACCGCCGGACCTTCGCCGGCCAGACGCTGGACCCGGAACAGGAAGTCATCGTCACCTGCGGCGGCACGGAAGCCCTGATGACGACAATGATGGCCCTCGTCGACCCGGGCGATAAGGTCGTCGTATTTTCGCCCTTTTACGAAGCCTACGGCACGGACGTGCTGCTGGCCGGCGGCGAGCCCATTTACGTGCCTCTCCGCCAGCCGGACTTCACCTTCGACGCCGACGTGCTGGAAGACGCCTTCCGGCAGCGTCCGAAGGCGATCATCCTCTGCAATCCGTCCAATCCCTGCGGAAAGGTATTTTCCAAGGCCGAGCTGGAAATCATCGCCGGCCTGGTGCAGAAATACGATGCCTTCGCCATCGTCGACGAAGTATACGAGCACATCGTGTACAAGCCGACGGAATATACGTACTTCTCCAATTTGCCGGGCATGTACGAACGGACTATATCGTGCGGCTCCTTGTCCAAGACCTATTCAATTACGGGCTGGCGCATCGGCTATCTCTTCGCGCCGCCGCATCTGGCCGCGGCGCTGCGGCAGCTCCACATGTTCATGACCATCAGCGCGCCGAGCCCTCTCCAGGAAGCGGCCGTGACCAGCCTCGGCTTCGACCGGTCCTATTACGAAGGGCTGCGGGAAGTATATACGAAGAAGCGCGACATCGTCATGAAGGGCCTCGACGCTATCGGCATTCCTCACAACGTGCCTCAGGGAGCCTTTTACATGCTGATGGATATATCGGAATACGGCTATGATGACGATACGGCCTTCTGCGAAGACTTGATTCGGAAGCTTGGCGTAGCCCTCGTACCCGGCTCGACCTTTTTCCACGAAGACGTGCACAACCTCGTCCGCCTTCAATTTGCCGTCAAGGACGAAACGCTCTATGAAGCGCTGAACCGCCTGGAAGGCATTCATTGCATGAAACGGTAATCACTGCGTTAAAGGAGGGATTTTGTATGAAATGGCCTGCGTTAGTACTCAGCGTATTGTGCTGCTTAGGCAGCTTCTCCGCCTTTGCCGCCGCGCCGGCAGGGGCAGCCGTACAGATCGACCCGTCGGTCCGTATGGAAACATTGGACGACTACTACATTACGAAGGGCAGTACGTATGATAAAATTACAGCCCTTCTGCAAAATCTTCCTTCCGAGGCGTCGGGCCTTTCGGGAGACTATTATTTCCGAATTGAAAAGAAGCTGACTCACGACTATTTTTATCACGTCAAAGCCTACGATACGAATACGCACGTTCAGAAGGGAAATTATTTCTTCGCCAAGGATGAAAGCTGCGTATGGCGTCTCGACCCGACAGGCGACGCAGTGATGATTTACGGCAGCGCAGAAAATCTGCTGAAAAAGACGGAAATCGTCGTCTATCCCAAGAAAATCGCCTTGGGCAGCTACGGCATCATCCGGGTTCACGTGCCGGGCATGCTCCCCTACGACATCAAGCTGACCAGCTTGAACGCCAACGTGGCGCAAATCTCCGATAAGATGAATATCGTCCCCGTCAGCGCCGGCAAGACGGACATCGTCGTCGACTTGAAGATCGGCTCGGCGACGCGCACCTTTACGGAAACCGTCTCCATTATCGATACGGCCGACGACGGCCGCGACAGAGGCATGAGCCCCTCCGTCGGCATTGGTATCGGCGTAGGATGGGGCAGCGGCTGGCATCATGGCGGCGGCATCGGCATCGGTGTCGGGCCCTGGTGGTAAATCGTTATATCCTATGCATAGGTACAGAGCGGAATAGTCATCGCATTCCGCTCTGTTTTTATATACGGCGAATTGTCAAGCTAAGTGCAACTTTTTAGAGTAATGTACTTCGTATGGCGTTTTGTATCCTAAACATTTTCGGGGACGGCGATTTAGTTCTGCAAAAACAGCTTGCACATAG
>NZ_JAOQKD010000049.1:0-1278 GCF_025567065.1 Megasphaera stantonii | reverse complement strand
CTCCTTTCAGAATGGTGTGTCGCGACTTCATTCTACCAGAGTTCTGCAAGCCATGTCTCTTTTTATTTTTGCGAAACTTATTGTACCTTATCCATTATATGAAATGTATTCTTTAAAGTCAAAACCAAGTGTATATTTAAAAATCGGTCTTGAAAAATTCCTCAAGACCGATTTTTTTATCATATACTAAAATTCTTTTATAATCCCCTGCAAATACGCCCTAAACTCATCCTTCAGATCATCCCGCCGCAGAGCATACTCCATCATGGCTTTTAAATATCCCAATTTATCGCCTGCATCATATTGCTGGCCTTTGAAATTATAAGCATATACTGCTTCTCTCCTGGCCATGATTTTGATGGCGTCGGTCAGCTGCAGCTTGCCATGAGGTTCTACGGGGATGCGCTGCAGGATTTCGAAAATATCAGGAGTAAAAATATATCGTCCTAATGCCGCAACGCAGCTCGGAGCCTGATCTGCCGTCGGCTTTTCTACCATATCTACCACTTTTAATAGATCCGGACAGCTTGTCGGTATGCCATCGACAATTCCATAGGACGATACTTGCTCTTTCCGTACCTTCTGGCATCCTAATACTGTTGCGCCTACTTTGGCATATACGCCTAGCAGCTGCCGCAGTGCCGGCTGATTTTCATTGTACACGACGTCATCGCCCAACAGCACGGCAAACGGCTCGTCGTCAACAAAGGACTTGGCACACAATATGGCATCTCCTAAACCTCTCATATGCTTTTGCCGGATATAATGAACGTTGATTTCAGAAATATGCTGCACCATGCTGAGCAGCTTCGTCTTTCCCTTTTGCTTCAGCAGCAGTTCCAAATCCATATTAGTATCGAAATGGTCTTCAATAGCCCGCTTTCCATGACCGCTGATAATCAGGATTTCTTCAATGCCGCTCTGCAGCGCTTCTTCTACGACATATTGAATCACTGGCTTGTCTACAATAGGCAGCATTTCCTTCGGTATGGCTTTGGTCATAGGCAAAAAACGCGTCCCATAACCAGCTGCCGGAATAACTGCTTTGCGAATTCGATTCATATTATTTTCCCCCGCCTTTATATAAAAAAGCTACTTTCTGATGATATAATACTGAAATACCCAAAGCAACTCCACCTATAAAAATAACCTCAATAGGCATAAATATAGTTAAATAGAAAGGCGAATTTACAATACAAGTGCAACACCTATAAAAAATGACACATAGGTTTCTGATATAATAATGCTACCAAACAAAATCTATATCTCGGAGGAAAC
>NZ_JAOQKD010000048.1:0-2090 GCF_025567065.1 Megasphaera stantonii | reverse complement strand
CGGCGTGTTTTGGGCTACCATACGCCGTCAGAGCTATTTGATGCATTCCTCGATGAAGTTTATGCTAGTGAGTGTGTTTCCTGATTATGGTTGTTCAAATTCAACTTGCAATTTACCTCCGCCACTTTTTGAGTATGTAACAATATAATAGTCATATTCCATATTTCCCGGCGTAAACTTGCCAGATGCCACTAAATCGCGAGCTTCATTCATAGCATTTGCTTTAACTTGTTCATAATTTTTAGAGACAAATCCCTTAAATTCGTCAAGCAAACTATGATTCCATTTCATCCCATATTGAGATACCGCTGCACCAGTTTCAGTATCTTCTTCTAATATAGAATTTACTGCAATCCCAACAACAGCACTATACAACTGCGCCTTAGCCGGATCGCCATCTGCTAATTTCAAGATTTCTTTACTTAACTGTTCGTTAACGCCAGCAGCCCATGCGCCGCTGCTGAAATTGCCGCCTGCAATTTGTGCCGTAAGGCCGCCTATTAACGTATGCAAGGCGACTTTATTGGCATCGCCATCTGCCCAGCCATAGTGTTCGCTTACTTTATGGATGAGCTCGTTGCCATTTTTAGCAAATAACTTTGCCAGTTCCTGTTTTTCTTCTATGGTCTTCTTATCAAAGATATGATCCAGTTTATTCAAGGCATTGGCCGTATCACGGTTGATTTGTGACAAATCCGTCTGTTCTTTCGTCGTTGTAATCGTCCCGGGCGCAATCGCAGAGTGGGTTGTCGACGAAGCTTCGTCTTCTGCCCCCGGCATCAAATCAGGCACAAATCCACTTTCGTTATAATGTTTGTATTTTTCTGCGTCTGTTCCATAATGCGTGTAAGATACGCCAATATCCTTTACATCGTATTCTGCCTTATTTCCCATATCTTCCATCGTCAGTGTACCCGTCGTCAGGCTGTTCTTATCTTCCGACGCGGTGCTGTCCAGGAGAGAGCCCGTAAGACGCGTATTATCTTCGACATGGACCGTAAATCCGCCTTCACCGGCATAGATACCGGCCTGCTGCGTTACGCTGGCATAGTCGCTGTCCATGCTGCCTTTTCCTAAGAAGGCCGATCCGCCCGTCGTTCCCGGGACATACGGCGTGGAATCATACTTACGGAAGGAGTCATCCAACCAGTCTTTCTTGCTGCCAGACGACATGGACACGGATATGCCGCCGCCCATGGAAGAGCTGTCGCCCCGATACGTTTCCGTATCCTGCAAACTGGAAATATTCAGATTTCCGCCTACGTCTACCTTCACCGTTTTCCCGCCTACTTGGGAACCCGTAATCGTTGTATCGTTCCCGGACTGCATGGTCAGCGTATCCGCCGCCGTCACAGTCGTCCCGGTATGGGTCGTCGTTTCCGTCGTTCCTTCGTCTTTTACCTTCGAGAAGCTGACGTCGACGCCGCTGATCGCCCCGCCGGTAATCGTCATCCCCAGGGAAGACCCTTTGCTGCTGTAATTTTCTGTAATGGTCTGCGTGTTTGTCCCTGCTCCCAAATCAATATCATGGGACGCTGCCAGGGTAACGTTCTGTCCCTGTATAGTTTCGCCAATGGCTTTTATATTTCCTTTCGCTGTATCTTCACTGCCGGCAGCGATTGTAATATTCCCCTCGCTTGCCAGCGTCCCGCCGGCATAGGTAACCGTATCGTTCTGGTATTCCTGCTTAAACGAGCTGGAACCGATACCGACATGAATACCGACAGAACCGATGCCGCCCTGTTCCATGGCGTGAATCTGGTCGTTCAGCGTCTTGCCGCCTTCATAGGCTTCTAAGGCCTGCAAGGTCTTATTATCCCTTGTCTGAGCCGTGCGAATCGTGCTGCGCACGCCTTCCGCAGCTTCAATCACCGGGCTGCTCAGGCTGATGGTAAGGCCCGACAGGGATTCTTCATGGGTCTGCCGTTCATGGGCTTCGTTCTGCTTGCCGTCAAGGATAATATCCTGGGCGGCAATATCTATGCCTGTCTTACCAATAATGTCCGTCGTCGTCAGGTGCGCCGTATCGCCGGCGGCAATCGTCACGCTGCCTTCGGAAGAGCCAATGGTCGTCCCGATCTGCGTCTTGA
>NZ_JAOQKD010000047.1:0-2254 GCF_025567065.1 Megasphaera stantonii | reverse complement strand
CGGCGTGTTTTGGGCTACCATACGCCGTCAGAGCTATTTGATGCATTCCTCGATGAAGTTTATGCTAGTGAGTGTGTTTCCTGATTATGGTTGTTCAAATTCAACTTGCAATTTACCAAATTTTTTCTATAAATAATTGTTAGGTATAGGTTATGATAAAATCTTAATCATAGGAGCCTTTATGGTAAGAGAAAAGAAACCACTCCATCTGTATTGTATTACGTTGAGTGGATCAGTGCTCAACATACTTTCAAGCAGCTTTTTATCATAATGGTACAGATTTCAATATTTTTTACTAAACGGTTGGAGTTTTATCAGTCTTCTAACAGTACGGTTATATTGAGGAAAAATTGCAAGGATGTGTCTCCATATGAAAGATTTCTTAGAGCAATCTGCATTAAAATTATTTGAACAAGTATGCCAAACGCAGGGAATGGGCAATAATATCTTATTTTCGCCCTATTCCTTACAGCAGGCATTATCTCTGTTATCTGTAAATACGGAAGATGAACGTATCCAAAAAGAAGTATCACCCTACGTTTCGCCAGATATGCTAGGCGAGTCTCTTCTCAATACCAAAAGCGGTACGCTAATACTCTTGCAAGATGAATGGAAGAAGTACCGTACGCATAAAGAACGGGGAACGATTAACTTTTTTTCTTCGCCCGAAGATGGCGAGCAAAAAATTATAGCTTTTCAGAGAAAGCATCTTGGAGAAATATTGTTCCAAGCCAAGCCGACACAAAACGATGGTTTAGGTTTATATTCAGCATTGCATTATTCTGCGGAGTGGGGAGAAGCCTTTAATAAACATGATACGCAGCCCCGGACCTTCTATTTAGATAATGGAGAAGAAATACAGCCGGAAACGATGAAATCGGAATTTTCCAGCATATATGGAAAGATTACAGATGACTACGAAGTCGCCGCCTTGCCGGGAAAAAGACAATCTATTACGTACTTTATCAAGCTTAAAACTAATAGAGCAAAAGTACTTCATAAGCTATGGGATATTTGTAATCACGACGACGAGCTGCATAATCTGGTTGATTTGCAGATGCCTAAGATTTCAATGGAATCAACCTTTTCCTTAAAGGCTGTTTTAGAATCGTTGGGCATGGAACATTTAACAAAAGAACGATTTACAGTAGATAATATTGTCGATCCGTCTGACGTACGGGCTCGTTTAAATGCGGCAGAACAGACCGTACAATTAGCCTTAGACGAGGAGAAAGCGGAAGTCAAGGCCTTTACCACGATACAGACCGCGCTAACGGTGTCATGTACAGTTAGTAGAGCTAAGCCCATTATCATAAAAATGGATCATCCCTATTTTATCGTAGTGAAAGATAAGACATCGGACGGTATATCCCGCATTGTATGCGCCGCATGGATTAACAATCCAAAATAACATACTTTTATTCAGGCAGGTTCTCACGAGCCTGCCTGTTTGTTATGCCAAAATGATACGCAAAACGGCTGCATATGATAAGGTACAATAAGTTTCGCAAAAATAAAAAGAGACATGGCTTGCAGAACTCTGGTAGAATGAAGTCGCGACACACCATTCTGAAAGGAGCAAGCAAACCATGTCTGAAAAGATTGTACAGCTTAACGAGGAAGTAATCAAGGGACAGCTCAAGGATCTTGTGCGTGGCAGCGTAGAGGAGACTCTCAACGAGCTGCTGGAGGCCGAGGCGGAGAAACTGACTCAGGCGGCCCGATACGAGCGCAATGAGAAGCGTCAGGGCTATCGCAGCGGCCACTACAGGCGCAGCCTCACTACCACTTCCGGGGACGTTACCCTCAAGGTACCCAAGCTCAAAGGGATTTCCTTTGAGACCGCCATTATTGAGCGGTATCGCCGCCGTGAAAGCAGCGTAGAAGAAGCCCTCATCGAGATGTATCTGGCCGGTGTATCCGTCCGGCGTGTGGAAGACATTACAGAGGCGCTGTGGGGCAGCAAAGTGTCGCCCTCAACCATCAGTGAACTGAATAAGAAGGCATATGTCCACATTGAGGATTGGCGTAACCGCCCCTTACAGGGAGGGCATTACCCGTATGTCTATGTGGACGGCATCTACTTGCGTCGCAACTGGGGCGGAGAGTTTGAGAATGTGGCCATTCTGGTAGCGATTGCGGTAAATGAAGATGGATACCGTGAGGTTCTTGGGGCTGCCGAGGGCATGAAGGAGGACAAGGCTAGCTGGGTCAGCTTCTTTCAATGGCTGCGAGGCCGGGGCCTGGATGGAGT
>NZ_JAOQKD010000046.1:0-2290 GCF_025567065.1 Megasphaera stantonii | reverse complement strand
CCCGCCTCTGCTGTCCGTTTCAGCAGCCGTCCTGCCACTTCCTGCGGTCGCGACCTGACGGGCTGAAAAGGCACGCGGCGACCCCTACGAAATCGCATGCAGGCGATATTAAATAATTACACGGCCGAAGGCCTTGTGCGTAGGGGCTGCCATATCGGCAGCCCGCGTGAATTCTGTATATAGCCGGAATTTATGACATGTGGCACACGGTCGTAATGCAATCCAGAGTTTCAGGATGCGCAGCATCCGTCTGAGTCCGAATGGAAATGGGATTGTGCATGATGGTAAAAGCCTTCATGTGACAATCCCATTCTTTTTGTTTCTTTGAATTCTTGTTATAATGAAAGAAAACGGGAAAGCAGGTGAAGACCATGTGGAAGATGCCGATTGGTATTGATGATTTTCAAAAAATACGGGACGAACATTATTATTTTGTCGATAAGACGGATTTCATCCGCCAGCTCATCGATGCGCATAGCGCTGTGACCTTGATCACGCGGCCGCGGCGTTTTGGAAAGACTTTGACGATGAGTATGCTGGAGTATTTCTTTTCCATTGAAAAGGAAAAACAGAGCCGCCACCTCTTTGACGGACTGTCCGTTGCAAAAGCTGGCAGTGAGTATATGGCTCATCACGGCCAGTACCCGGTATTGTTTTTGTCGCTGAAAGATTTTTCCTGCCGTTCCTGGCCGGACATGCTGGAGATGTGGGCTGAGTATCTGCAGGCTCTTTTCCTGCAGCATACGCAGCTGCGGAATCGGGAAAAAGTTCAGCCGGAACTTATCGAGAATTTTCAGGATATCGTGACGAAGAAGGCGAATAAAGCGGCACTCGCCAATGCCTTAGCTTTGTTACTGCGTATGATGTATCAGTATTATGGAAAGAAAGTCATTGTTCTGATTGATGAATATGACGCGCCCATTCAGCAGGCTTGGGAATGCGGTTTTTATGAGGACTGCATCGCTTTCATGAGACAGTTTCTGGGCAGCGTGCTGAAATCCAACAGCAATTTGGAATTTGCTGTCCTTACAGGCGTCCTGCGCGTTGCCAAGGAAAGCATTTTCAGCGGCCTAAATAATTTTGATGTTTGCTCTGTACTGTCCAGCCGATATAGCGATGTCTTCGGCTTTACCTCGCAGGAAGTCCAAGAGCTGCTTACTGTTTTACACTTCCAGAATCATCTGCAGGAGTTGAAGTATTGGTATGATGGCTATCGCATTGATGGCAGTGAAATCTATAATCCCTGGTCAGTCATTAATTATGTTTCCCATGATTGTCAGGCCAGGCCCTATTGGGTGCGGACATCGGGCAATGGAATTTTACGTTCTCTCCTGGCACATGCCGATGATCAGAGAATTAAACAAATACATGCATTATTAGAAGGTAGCAGTATCCGCGTGACCTTGGATGAAAGTGTCATTTATCCAGAAATAGGAAAAAATCAGGCAGCTTTATTTACCTTACTTTTGACGACCGGCTATTTAACCGTGGACAAGGCATTGTCTCTCAGCGATAATCGCTATTCCCTTTGCATTCCTAATGCAGAGATACAAAAGCTCTACAGTACAGAAATCCTGAATACGCTGGCTCAGGATGTCAATAAAAATACCTTTGATGATTTATTCGATTATCTCTTGGATGGGGAAGCGGAGAACTTTGCTCTTCAACTGCAGCAGATTTTAAAGGCCGTCGTCAGTGTCTATGATGCAGCCAATAAGGAAAGTTTTTACCACGGTTTCATGTTGGGCATGACAGCTTTATTCTTAGGCAAGGACTACACTGTCGAATCCAACCGCGAAAGCGGTTACGGCCGCTTCGACCTGGCTATTTTCCCGAAAGAAACAAACAGAACCGGCGTCATCATGGAATTTAAAGTCGCCGCCAGTGAAGGCGAAATGGAAGAGAAAGCTAAGGAAGCACTGCAGCAGATCGAGAATCGGGAATACGTCACAGAATTCCAAAAGCGCGGCATAAAGGAAGTATGGAAATACGGTATCGCCTTCTGCGGCAAGAAGATTGTCGTTCGTCGTTCGGAAAGCCTCCCCTGAGAAGGCCTTTTGGGTCTGCAATGGAACGACCGCAGGGAGCGACAGGGCAGTTGCCTAAACGGACAGCGTAGATGGAGGGGGACCACGTAGTGGTGGTAGGGTTCTGTGCCTCGCCTGCTCGGAATCAGATGCAGCGTGCCGCCGCGACAGATTCAAGATTGTATTACGACCATGCGCAGTCCGTCATAAATTCCGTGACGATGCCATTATTCAAGGCGGGTCGCCCGCCTCTGCTGTCCGTT
>NZ_JAOQKD010000045.1:0-2393 GCF_025567065.1 Megasphaera stantonii | reverse complement strand
CTCGTTCCAGAAGCCTATGTGCAAGCTGTTTTTGCAGAACTAAATCGCCGTCCCCGAAAATGTTTAGGATACAAAACGCCATACGAAGTACATTACTCTAAAAAGTTGCACTTAGCTTGACAATTCGCCAAATTATTTAAAATGTCACCATACCCATATTTACTGAAAAAAATAATTTTTATGCCTTCTATAACTAGCGCATGTATAAGATAAATATAAAAACTATAATCTGATATAACTCTTATAAATTTCATTTCCCTAACATTTAACATCGTAAAACCAATAAACATACATACAGATGCTATTGCAGCCAATACAGTCAACGGACCAATCGGATATGCTGGAAAGAAAATGTTTTCAAATCTAGGTTCAAATCCCAAATATTGATTAAACTTATATGAAGCAGAAAGGGCTGCATACAGCTCTATTAATATACCAAAAGAAATATACATATATGCTTTATTATTCCTCTGTCTATTTATTTTAATATATATAACGTCACCCATAATAAAATAACTCAAATATTTAAACGCCTCACCGATATCCCAGGCAAACAGATTCCCATTATCTCCAATTGAACTAATCATCACTGCCACAAAAAAAATTATGGAAACCTTTATATAAATATCCTGAGAAATTTTCCCTTTAATTATTTTGACAAATGGTGCAAATGCGTAAATCCATAAAAACATGTACATAAACCACATGTGATACATAGGAATGCCTTTAAATAAATTAAAAAATACAGTACTAACCGTTAACTTAGGATACACCAAAAAATATATCGCTAAAAGATTATATATAGTATAAATTATGCTAAATATTAGTGTTGGAATACCTAGTTTTATAAACGATTTTTTATAGAATTCCCTAAAACTATTTATATCATTTCTCAACACTAGAGCTCCCGATATCATTATAAAACAAGGAACTGCATACCTAGATAAATCATTATATATATAAGCCAGAGTAATAAGTTCATGACTTTTTACCATTGCTTGATCGGTAATCCACATTCCACTTAAGTGCAATAAAACAACTGAAAAAGTTGCCAGAGTCCGCAACAAATCATAACTATCAATCCTCATAATCTCTGAAACTCACCTCTTTTAGTCTCCACCTTTCTTATTTATATGACATCTTACTGCCTGCAATGCGCTGGCAATAACATCATCCATGTCATAATACTTGTACTCTGCCAAACGTCCGCCAAAGATGACATGTTTTTCTTTAGCCGCCAAGGCCGCGTACTGATTGTACAGTTCCGAATTTTTGCTGTCATTTACAGGATAATAGGCCTCTTCGCCGGGATGCCAGTCTGCCGGATATTCTTTCGTTACATACGTGACGGGCTGCGTGCCGAATTCAAAATGCTTATGCTCAATGCTGCGCGTATACGGCGTTTCCCTATCCGTATAATTCATGACCGCTACGCCCTGATGATTTTCTTCTTCCAACCGCTCCGTCTCAAAGCGCAGGCCCCGATATTCCAGCTGCCCGAGCTTATAATCAAAGTATGCGTCAATTGGCCCTGTATACACAACAGTCTTAGCCAATTTCCAATATTCGTCCCTGTGTTTATTATAGTCGACGCCAGTACGCACTTCGATACCGTCAAGCAGACCTTCTATAAGCCGATTATACCCGCCAATAGGAATGCCCTGATACCGGTCATTGAAATAGTTGTTGTCAAAGGTGTAGCGTACAGGCAGGCGCTTGATGATGAATGCCGGCAGCTCCGTACAGCTGCGTCCCCACTGTTTTTCCGTGTACCCCTTGATCAGCTTCGTATAAATGTCCGTGCCAATCAAAGAAATAGCCTGTTCTTCCAGATTTTTCGGCTCGCCCTGAATGGCCGTGCGCTGTTTGGCAATCTTAGCCGCCGCCTGCGCCGGCGTCACGACGCCCCACATTTTAGAAAACGTATTCATATTGAACGGCAAATTATATAACTCTCCTTTGTAATTAGCTACAGGAGAATTGACATAATTATTAAATTCTACGAACTGATTTACATAGTCCCAAACCGTTTTATCAGACGTATGGAAAATATGAGCCCCGTACTTGTGAATTCGAATGCCTTCCGTTTCTTCACAATACACATTACCACCAATATGATCGCGCCGTTCTAACACAAGACAGGATTTCCCCATTTTATGCATTTCATGAGCAAATACACTACCAAATAAGCCGCTTCCTACTACTAAATACTCGTACATCTAAATTCACTCCTATCAAAATCATTTTAGACTATCTATAGGTAAATTGAAAGTTGAATTTGAACAACCATAATCAGGAAACACACTCACTAGCATAAACTTCATCGAGGAATGCATCAAATAGCTCTGACGGCGTATGGTAGCCCAAAACACGCCGTGGGCGCTGGTTCAGCG
>NZ_JAOQKD010000044.1:0-3096 GCF_025567065.1 Megasphaera stantonii | reverse complement strand
TAAGCCTCCTATGATTTAGATTGTATCATAGAAGACCTATACCTAGCAGTTATTTACAGAAAAAGCTTCACATAGTCTTCTGACGCCGTCTCTGTTTGTATATCCTCCTTACGCCTCTTCGCCGTTCAACGGATGTATGTCATACCGATGCATTATGTCGCAAAACTTCGCCATGGCCGCTTGGGTCAGCTTATGCGTCTGCGACAGGGACAGGCCGCAGCAGCGGGCTATGTCGGCATACGTCAGGTCAGCATGATACCGCAGATGGAGAAATTGCCGTTCTTTCTCAGTCAAGTGAGCCAAACACTGGCGAACCTTTTCCTGCAATTCCGCTACAACGGCTCGGCGCTGCGGGTCTTGCTCGTCGCCGCCAGAGATTCCCAACACCTCGATAACCTCGTCGACATGAAGCATATGCTCTATTATCTCGGCATACGTCCGAATCCGTCTGCTATCCCTTTTAAATATTCTGTCTACAGCCCGGCGAAAGGCCTTGTGAACTTCCTCGCTGCCGGACATGTCAAAAGCGTGAATACATTCGAGCATAGCTAATTGCGCCACCGATATGGCCTCGTCCAATGAATCATAACAATACTGATAACGACAAGCATACTTGTAAATCAAGGAACGGAACTGCTGCAATATCATTAATATAGCCTCTTCTTCACCTTTCTGAGCCCGGTCAATCCACCGGCGCATGGTCTGGTTCATGGAAAATTCCTCCTTTAAACAAATAAAATGATAGAAAAAAACGAGCCGAGGTTTCCCCCGACTCGTTTTACTTGTGCTGCGTCAGCTATAAACTGAGCGCTATTCCCTTTTGTATGAAATTAGTTAGCCCGTACGCGTTCAATCGTCGGGTTGCCGTCTTTATCCTTCGCGACGGTAGCGATGTGGAAGTATTCCAATTCCGGCTTGAATTCTTCTACCAGACGAGCATCTACTTCTGCGCCGGCTTGGATAGCATTGTAGACAATCTGGGCAAATTCATACCGCGTCATGTTGCGGTCGCCCTTGAATTCGCCGTCCGGATAGCCCTTGACCAGGCCGCTCTTAGCCATGGCTGCGACAGCTTCGTATGCCCAGTGGTTTTCCGGTACATCCGGGAACATGGTCGTCGTATCCGTTTCCGTCTGTACGCCGACTAATGCGTTGACCATAGCCGTCAATTTCTGGATCTGCGCATCCTGCTTGGCTACGATGTCGCGCATGGACTTGATTTCCTTGGCCATGGCCGTCCGGGACGTCGTGACATGGCTGGAGCCTGCACCGATTTTCAGCGATACGCCAGCATTAATCATGTTTTCCCCATTGCCGAAAGTACCGCCGACGCTGAACATCGTGTCTTCATTGGGACGATAGAAGGTACCGACAGCAACGGCGTTTTCGCCGTTATAGTTACCATAACCGGCAGCAAAGTCCCACTTAGCGTCTGGGTCGAAATCCAGCGGATGCAAAGCAGCCAACGCAGCTGCGCCAGCACCGACCTTGTCGATACGGCTGTCGAGGTTATCGACACGGTGGTTCAAGTTGTTGATATCCTGACGATTTTGCGCAATAGCAGTGCTGTTGATATTGATGCCTTCCGTCAAGGTCGAGCCACCATTCGTCAAGTTTCCATCGCCAACAATTTCTTGAACGTTGTCGGCTTTATTCCATGCTTCGTTAGCCGTTCCTTGGGCATTATCGGCTTTATTCCATGCTTCGTTAGCCGTTCCCTGGGCATTGTCTGCTTTGTTCCACGCTTCGTTGGCTGTTCCCTGGGCATTGTCTGCTTTGTTCCACGCTTCGTTGGCTGTTCCCTGGGCATTGTCTGCTTTGTTCCACGCTTCGTTGGCTGTTCCCTGGGCATTGTCTGCCTTGTCCCACGCTTCGTTGGCTGTTCCCTGGGCATTGTCGGCCTTGTCCCACGCTTCGCTGGCTGTTTCTCCACTTTCAACGGCACTTACTAAATCATCTGGAGTAAAATATGTATCTCCATTCTCTCCAGGAACTCGGAATTGTCCATCAGGTCCAATATTAAAAGCACCATCTCCAAAAGATACTCCGCCATCATCATAAACCTTTAAATTGCCATTATCATTTTGAATGTAATCCGCACCATCAGGTCGTGAGAAATCAGCTTGTACACTTCCAGCCCCCATAGTCAACACCAAAGCAGCTAATACAGCGGCGGCACTTCTGCCGACGCGGCTGCCCGTGCTTTTCGTGCAGCTGTGCGCGAATTCCGATACGACGACATACTGATGTTTTACTTTACTCCATATTACCTTGTAAATCCGGTTCATACATGTTTCCTCCTTGTATTCATACTTGGCTTCGCGTGTTTTTACTTTTTTCTGTGCAAGGAAAACCATTTCTCGCGGCAGGTCAGGCTGCAGAAGGTCGTCCGCCGGTCTTTGGCCTCGCTCACTTCAACGAGGGTGCCGCAGTTGCGGCAATGGAAGGAGCGGCGGATGACTACGGACGTTACCTTTTTGGAGTGCTTCCAATAGAGCCTCTCGCAATGGGACGAGCAGAACTTTGTCCGCCGGTCCGTCGACTCTGTGACCCGCACGAGGCGGCCGCACTTGATACAGCGGAAGCTGCGCAGGGCCTCGGCGTCTTTCGGAGGCCGCACGTGGTTGTTCACGCCGTGTCGGTGGGCATACCGCCGGCAGTAGGAGCAGCAGTATTTCTGCGTCACCCTGTCGGCCAGGAATTCCTTGCCGCAGATGGGGCATACAGCCGGCCGCTTCATAGGCTTACCTTGCCGTCTCCAGCAGCCATATACCGTCCGGCCTGCTTCCAGCCAAGGCAGGCACGCAAAAAAGACAGCATAAACCTATGCTGCCTAAAACACACGCTATGATGCATAACAGATGTATTTGAGTTCTTATCCCAGGATGTATTCACCCAGTTATTCTAACGGTTCAAGCCAGAGAACATATCTTTCACCCCCTTTTATAGCATTCAGTATATCACTTTACTAACATAAATACAATATCCCCCACTTTGTGACAGTGTCAAGTTGTTGTGGGTATATATTTGACAGAAACATCTTGGCATGTAAATCCGGCCTTTTAGTATCTAATGTATATGGTGATATCCACTGTT
>NZ_JAOQKD010000043.1:0-3554 GCF_025567065.1 Megasphaera stantonii | reverse complement strand
CTCCTTTGTTGATGATTTCTCGCAAAACCATTTTAACATGAAGCTTCACTATGGATTTTTGTTTTTTGATTACCTGTTCAAATTCATTTTACAATTAACCCAATAATTTTCTTATCATTACTGCTCACCATTTTCATAGACATAATTTACCTTTTTAAATTTATCATCTCACACATAAATTTTATGCCTGTAATACCTGTATGCTTCCATAAAAATAAATTAAACTTCTTTTTTCTTCCAAATATATACTTTTTCGCATAATCATTAGCTTTAAACAAAAAAATATATAACTCACTATTCATAATCTCTTTAATAAAAGAGTTTTTGTTCTCTTCCTTGCTAAAGTAGTAATACTGAAATGTTCCTTTTAACTTCTCATACATCCAAAACTTCATAACAGCTAATTCATATTGTGATAATGAATACTGAGTAAACATTTCTAGTTGTGCTTGAATCACCTTTTGCTCCCAATCCCAATATGCAGATTCATATTTATGAATTGCTGAAAACGAATTTGGTAAATAATGATATAAATTAGCTGAAATCGTATGAATTCTACGGCAATACTTAAAATATTCGCTTAAAAATAATGCATCTTCTCCAAGTTTTACATTTGTGTCAAATACAATACGATGCTGGCGAATGATGCTTGCATTAAATATTTTATTTACACTAAAATTTACATACTGTATATGATTATACACAGAGGGCAAAGAGCAAAAAACTCTCATATCAACTTTCGATTCAATCACGGGAAACCATTGATCCGCTACTCCGCATATTGCTAATTCACATCCTTGGATAGCCTTATGCAATTCATACAGATAATTCGATTCCACAAAATCATCGCTATCACAAAATACAATATACTTGCCCTTGGCATGCTGTATGCCATTATTTCTTGCAGCGCTTACTCCAGCATTCTCTTGATATATAAATTGTATCCTCGAATCAGTTTTTCCATATTCACTTTTTAGATTTTCATATTTAGTCGAATTTCCATCATCAATAAATAACAGTTCAAAATTTTTATACGTTTGCGCCAGCAAACTTTCAATGCAATATCGTAATCTTACAATCGGCGTTTTATAAAATGGTACTATTACGCTTATTAAATCTTCCATTTAACATCCCTCAAATACATTTATTTTTTTTCGTTTATCTCGTGCGGTCTGCAAATAACCAATAATTTTATATCCTTTGAAATCAAGCTTCCTCAATAGCCGAACAGCTTTATTTTTAATTTCATAATAATATTCAGGATATTGTTTTTTTAAAATATTATCAAATTGAATAAGTTCTTTTTTCTGCTCACCATTACATTGCAGCGCAAAAAAGAAAATATATTGCATTTCACATGCACCAGATAAACGTAAATGAAAAATATCGCGGATCTCTTCATTAACAACTATTTTTCTTTCATATTCCAACATTGTATATACCATTTTAAGATGATCTTTGTAATGATTGCGAACCCCTTTTATGCTCATACTCTGCCCGCTTCTTGCCAATCGATAATAATAAATTGGAAATTCATAAAAAATAATAGTTTTACTGAAATTACAAGCCTTTAAAACAAATTCAACATCTGTATAAAAACAATGCTCTGTAATATAAATCGGATTATTTTTTAAAACATCCATTTTTACGGTTAATGTATGCATAGCAGGTGCAAAGTCATACATTTCACCTAATTTCATTTGCTTTCTCTGCGGGATTGTAGAATACTGTCCTTTTACCTGTAAAATTCCTCCGGTTTCATCTTCAAACGTAACAAATGGAGTATATACTAAATCCGCATCTGTTAATTTTAAAAAATCAATAAATTCATCTAAATTTTCATATGAGTAATAATCATCTCCATCAAGCTGTTTGAAATATTTTCCATTTCCTAATTTAATTCCAACATTTAAGGTAGAACCCCATCCACCATTCTCTTTATTTATCAAAAAGAACGAATCAGGATATTTTTCTACATAAGTATTTGCAATATTAGCCGTATCATCTTTTGAGCCATCATTAATAATCAAAACTTCTATATCAGGTAAGTTTCTACAATTCAAAAAGGGTTTTAATGCTTCATCTAATGTCGATGCAACATTATATGCGGCAATAGAAACGGTTAATACTTTTTTAGTAGTAGATATAATGGGTTTCATCTAATTTCTCCTATATACGCTTCAATCACAATGAAATAAATCTCTTGTATAGACTTTATTATGTACATCATCCAATGCATTATCGTATCGATTAGCTATAATAACATCACATTTATCCTTAAACGTTTTCAAATTATTTTCTACCAAACTTCCAAAAAAGGTACTTCCATTCGGCATTGTCGGTTCATAGATAATAACAGAAATACCTCTAGCTTTTATCCGCTTCATAACGCCTTGAATAGAACTTTGCCGAAAATTATCACTATTAGATTTCATAGTCAGTCGATACACGCCTACTATAATACTTTTACCTTCATTATTTGGGTCGAAAATAACGCCATTATAATTATGATAGCCAGCTTTTTGCAAAACTCTATCAGCAATAAAATCTTTTCTGGTGCTATTTGCCGCTACAATAGCTTCAATTAAATTTTCTGGAACATCTTTATAATTAGCAAGTAGCTGTTTCGTATCCTTAGGCAAACAGTATCCTCCGTATCCAAAAGAAGGATTATTATAATAGTCTCCTATCCGTGGATCCGTACAAATTCCCTGTATAATTTAAGCAGTATTTAATCCTCTCATTTCAGCATATGTATCTAGTTCATTAAAATACGATACACGTAACGCTAAATATGTATTTGCAAAAAGTTTAATTGATTCGGCTTCTGTCAACCCCGTAAATAATACAGGCATATCCTTTTTTACTGCTCCCTGTTGTAATAACTCTGCAAAAACTTTTGCTTGTTTTTCCATGTATTCATCATTTTTTGGCACTCCAACAACAATTCTGCTAGGATATAAATTGTCATAAAGGGCATGTCCTTCCCGCAAAAATTCAGGACTAAATAAAATATGGTTACAATGATATTTTTCTCTGATTTCTTTGGTATATCCTACAGGCACAGTTGATTTTATAATAATCACAGCATTAGGATTTACTTTCAGTACTAAATCTATAACACTTTCAACAGACGATGTATCAAAATAGTTCTTTGCAGAATCATAATTCGTTGGTGTTGCAATAATTACAAAATCAACATTTCTATATGCATATTCTCCATCAGTAGTCGCAATTAAACTTAAATCCTTATTCTGCAAATATTCTTGAATTTCTTTATCTATAATCGGAGATATTCTTCTATTAATTTTTTCTACTTTCTCTTTTAAAATATCTACAGCAATAACATCATTGTACTGCGCCAATAACACACTTAAACTCAATCCAACATATCCGGTTCCAGAAACTGCAATTTTCATATTATCCTCCCCAAAATATTTATCTAAAATAGATCGCGTAATTTTCTTGGGCGAATTGTCAAGCTAAGTGCAACTTTTTAGAGTAATGTACTTCGTATGGCGTTTTGTATCCTAAACATTTTCGGGGACGGCGAT
>NZ_JAOQKD010000042.1:0-3902 GCF_025567065.1 Megasphaera stantonii | reverse complement strand
CATGGACTTCAAGCCCATCGTCAAAGACGTCAAGCTGATGGACGCTCGTATCTTTGAAGACAAACCCATGGGTTTGGAACTGTAATAGTATATCCGTAAGGTAAGCAAGGAGGAGATGCAGAAATGGCAAAAGACGTAAAATATGAAGATATTAAGATCGGTGATAAAGCATCTGTATCGAAGACGATTTCCGAATTCGACGTATATGCCTTTGCCGGCGTAACGACGGACTTCAACCCCGTTCACATCAACAAAGAATTCGCTAAGGATTCCATGTTCAAACAGCGCATTGCCCATGGCATGTTGTCGGCAGGCCTGATTTCGGCCGTACTGGGCACGGAGCTGCCGGGCGTGAACACGATTTACATGAATCAGTCCCTCAGCTTCCTGGCACCGGTATTCTACGGTGATACGCTGACCGCGACGGTAGAATGCAAGGAAAAAGACGATGCAAAACACCGCATTATCTTCAAGACGACCGTAACCAATCAGGACGGCAAGGTCGTAACGGACGGCGAAGCCCGCGTCATGAAAAAATAAGTCAAACGCTCGCTCGTATCCGATGTATCCGGACTTAGAAGCCTAAGCCGATGATTCACTGCTTACATGATTCACCGACAACATGTCCGGTTAAGTAAACGAAACCAACCTTTTAAGTGCTTACAAGCTCTTGCCAACTTGTCTAACCCACATGACAGGTTGGCAAGAGTCTTTTTTTTACAAAATTACTAATGAAGCAGTGAAACACTGTATAAAAAATGGCAATGAGAAGAAGAGGATAGTGCTATATGTGCCGTATATATTGATTTAAATATATGGATATGCGATATAATAGAGGAAGAATGTTCATTTTTGAACAAAAAGAATCATTCCCTTCCTTTTTTCAGCTAGATTAAAAACGCATAATACTTTCTTCGTTTTTTATTGCAGAGAAACAAAAAAGTTTTTTTCTTTTAGAACTGCTACGAGGACTTGAATTAAAGTACAGCATACATGCGTCTATCAGTATTTCATAATAAGGAACAATAGTGTCTGGAATAGACTTTTTATACTTTTTTTCATTCAAGGAATGCAAAGGAAGTCAAAGAATATGGGATAAAATAGCTCTTGAGACGTAAAGCGTTTTACAAGCGAAGAATGAAATTATTTCATATATTAAATGAAGACAGACCATTTTACTTTGCTGAAATGGAAATGCTATGATGAATGTGTAGAATGCATTTTTAGATTTCAATATCCTGAATATTAAGAATGCATTAGCCATGGCTGTTTTATTTTTTAGTCCTTTTAAGTTCTAATTGTCACAAAGTTATAAGGAGTTGAGAGTACACATGGATTTTAACATTCTCGTCATCTTACTCAGCTTGATCGGCCTGATAACGTTCGCATACCGCGGCTTCTCCGTTATCATGATGGCCCCGATCATGGCTATCCTGGCGGCTACGCTGACTGGTTTAGACCTCATGCCTTCATACACCGAATTATTCATGGGTAAAGCCGTAACGTACATCAAATCGTACTTCCCGGTATTCATGTTAGGTGCTATTTTTGGTAAGGTCATGGAAGAAACGGGTCTTGCCCGTGGTTTGGCCAGCGCTATCATCAATGGCTTGGGCAAAGAACCTACAAAAGCCGTTATTTCTATCGTATTGGCCGGTTCGATCCTGACCTACGGCGGCGTTCTCATGTTCGTCGTTGTATTCGCAGTATATCCGTTCGCAGCAGCCCTCTTTAAAGAAGCTGACTATCCGAAACACCTGATTCCGGCCTGCATCGCTTTGGGTGCATTTACGGCTACGATGGACTGCTTGCCCGGTACTCCGCAGATTCAGAACATTATCCCGACGACATATTTCGGCACGAACCTTTATGCCGGCCCGCTTGCTGGTATCATCGGCGCCGTCATCATTTATGGCGTTGGCGGTTTCTTTATTATCCATCGTTTGAAATCCTGCATCGCTAAAGGCGAAGGCTATGGCAATCATACGCTGAACGAACCTGTACTGGACCCGAACGCAAAATTGTTCTCCTGGCAGGTTGCTTGCCTCCCCTTGCTGACTGTATTGGTTGTTAACTTCGTCGTTACGGAATTCGTTGCTTGGAATCCTGATATCCTCGTTCCGTTCCAGCACATGAAGGGCGTTCCCCTCGTAGCTGCTAAAGTGCAGAACGTAGTTAGTATCTGGGCTTTGATCATCGCTCTCGTATGCGGCATTATCGTCGCTTTGATTGCCGGCTGGCGCGAAGTTAAGACTGTAGACAGCATGTCCAAGATCCTCAATGCCGGTGCTATCGGTTCCCTGCTCGCTATCATGAACACGGCATCCGAAGTTGGCTACGGCAACGTTATCTCCCAGCTCCCGGGCTTTGCTGAAGTAGCAGGCTTCCTCATGAGCATTCATATCGGCGGCACGCCGCTCGTATCCGAAGCTGTCAGCGTAACGGTACTTGCTGGTATTACAGGTTCTGCTTCCGGCGGTATGGCTATCGCTTTGGAATTAATGTCCCAGGATTGGCTCGCTTGGGCACAGTCCATCGGCATGGGTCCGGAAATCCTCCACCGTGTTGCTTCCATGGCTTCCGGTGGTTTGGATACCTTGCCTCACAACGGCGCTATCATCACGCTGCTCGCAGTTTGCGGCTTGACGCATAAAGAATCGTATAAAGATATCTTCGTAATTACGGTACTGAAGACCTTCACCGTATTCGTCATCATCTTTATCTATTCTGTAACAGGGCTTCACTAAGATACATCAACATATACAAAAATTTTGTAAAGTTTAAGATGTAAAGCAAAAGGAGATGCTCATCATGGCAAAATTTGTAACGGCTGCTGAAGCAGTACAACAGATTAAAGACGGCGCAACTATCGCAACGAGCGGTTTCGTCGGCGGTTTGATTCCTGAAGCTGTATTGAAAGAAATGGAAGCTTCCTTTAGAGCTAATAATACGCCGAAAGACATGACAGTTATTTATGCTGCAGGCCAGGGCGACAGCGGTGAACGCGGCCTGAACCACCTCGGCGACGAAGGCATGCTGAAACGTATTATCGGCGGTCACTTCAACCTGACACCGCGTTTGGGCGAATTGGTAAATAACAATAAAGTAGAAGCCTACAACCTGCCGCAGGGCACGTTGTCCCAGTGGTTCCGCGACATCGCGGGCCGCCGTCCCGGCACGATTACCAAAGTCGGCCTCCGTACCTTCGTTGATCCTCGTCTGGAAGGCGGCAAAATCAACGATGTAACGAAGGAAGATATCGTTGAAGTTATTGAATTGGGCGGCGAAGAATGGCTCTGGTATCATCCGCACAAAATTGATGTAGCTATCATCCGCGGCACGACAGCCGACGAAGACGGCAACGTTACGATGGACGGCGAAATCGGCACGGGCGAAGCCTTGGCTATCGCTGAAGCGGCTAAAGCCTGCGGCGGTATCGTTATCGTTCAGGTAAAAGATGTAGCAGCCAAGAATACGCTGGACCCGAGAGACGTTAAGATCCCCGGCGTAATCGTCGACTATGTCGTAAAAGCTGACGAAGCTGACCATATGATGACTTGGGATTATGCGTACAACCCGGCATTCAACGGCGATGTAAAAGTTCCTCTGGATTCGGTAGCTCCGCTGAAACTGAACAACCGCAAGATCATTGCCCGCCGCTGCGCTATGGAACTGATTCCCGACGCAGTCGTAAACCTCGGTATCGGCATGCCTGAAGGCGTATCGGTAGTCGCTGCTGAAGAAGGCATCGACAGCATGGTGCTGACGACAGAAGCAGGCACCATCGGCGGCGTACCGGCCGGTGGCCTGAGCTTCGGTGCAGCCACGAACGCCTCGGTTATCCTCGACCAGCCGTACCAGTTTGACTTCTATGACGGCGGCGGCGTAGACCTGGCAATCCT
>NZ_JAOQKD010000041.1:0-4400 GCF_025567065.1 Megasphaera stantonii | reverse complement strand
CGGCGTGTTTTGGGCTACCATACGCCGTCAGAGCTATTTGATGCATTCCTCGATGAAGTTTATGCTAGTGAGTGTGTTTCCTGATTATGGTTGTTCAAATTCAACTTGCAATTTACCATATCTTAATTACGTCTTGTTTAATCAGAAAGGGGAGCCCCTTTCATCACCTCATACTTTCTTTCTGTGCGGACAGAAAGAAAGTATACAAAGAAAGAACCGCCGCCCAGGTACTACCGAGCCTTGCGCCGCATCGGGCAGGCGGCGCGGTAAAATCGCTTCGCTCGGATACCGCTGTTTCCCGCCTGCCCGATACGGCGCAGCCGACTTACGTCGGCACGGCTCGTCCGTAATGGGCGGAACTACGCCCTAAGAGACATACAACAGCATCAATAGTAAAATACATACACTTGATAAAATGATATGCCTTTATGTATTCAGATATTCGGCGTAATATAAAACAGCCTTATCTTATACACATTCTTATAATAACAAAATGCTTTATTTAATGAACAGCTGACCAGCATGACGTGCTCCATCAACTAGCACGCCTTACACCGGCATGAAAGAATCTGCAAGTACCACGGTTTCTTCGCCCGTTACGGACACGCCGTGCCGCCGCAGGCGGATGCGAAGGGACTGACAGGCGGAACAAGCGGCATCCGAGCGCCAGCGATTTTGCCGCGCCGCCTGTCTGACCCGCAGCAAGGCGTGGGAGTTCCGGGCTGGCCTCTTTCTTTTTGGTTACTTTTTCTTTCTGGCCACGCAGAAAGAAAAAGTAACATCCCGGTTTAAAGGGGCCCACGCCCTTTTAGCACCCTCAATGCGGTGCAATAAAAGTCACGGCATTACGCCGCCTTCCTTGCCATGGCCGGCCACTGCAGAATCCCGGTGGCGATGGCCCGCGCTACGGCGTCGGCGCGGCTCTGGTACTGGCGGATGTCGTAGTCGTTGTCGATAAAGCACACTTCGACGACGACGGCAGGCATGACGGTGTTGCGCAGGACGAAGAGGCCCGGCCGTTCCTTCAGCCCGCGGTCAGGCAGGTTGAGGACGGCTTTGATGTTGGACTGAATGGCATGGCCCAAAAGCAGGCTCTCTGCCGTATGAGAGATGAGCGTTTCCGTACCGGCGGCGCGCTTGTTAAACGCGTTGAAGTGCAGGGACACGAAGGCGTCGGCCTCGGCGTCGTTGGCTTCACCGCAGACGGCGTACAGGTTATCCTGCTGTCCAAACAGGACGGCGACGCCGTTTCGTTCCAAATACCCCTTCACTTTCTGGGCCAGCTCATAGGCCAGGTCGCACTCGCGCAGTCCCATGGCTTCGTTGACTGCGCCGGAATCAAGGAGCCGGTCGTGGCCGGCGTTGAGATAAATTTTCATCGCTGTACTTCCTCCTAACGAAATATTGAATCAACTGAATCACAAATACAATGGTCTGTTTGTCGAGGTTTCTTAAACACTGCATAATCCGATGCATAGGAACGCCTCCTTCGTAGAACTGCCATGTCGGCCGCCATGGCGTTCTGAATCTGTCGCGTCGGCGTCTCCTGCATGGGACGGCAGGCCGATAGTTCCTGTATGCCGAGACGCATTGAACCCCGGAACATCGACCGGGTATCCTTCGCCGCATTATATATAAATATGTATTATACACAGCGCAGGCCGCGCGTCGGGACTTGCGCCGTCAGCCGGCGCATCCCAGGGTCTTCATGCTCAGGCTGATCGTCCCGTCGGGCTCCAGCTCCATGACCATCTGGTAGGGAGAGGCCGTCCGCTGTTGTTCTACCGCATAGTCCATGCAATTCGTAATTTCCAGCCAGTTTCTCCGAATGACGTCGTCGCTGATGTCGGGAAACCGCCGGCGGGCAAACTCGCGTAGCTCCGGCCCGACGTCCTGTTTCGGCAAGGGGCTGCCCTGCCTCAGCAAGTCGCGGACAGAGCGCAGCCGGCGGACGACGGCGGGGTTTCTGCGTACCGGCATCGGCGGCGGCATACTCTCGCGCCGCTGCATATCGCGGCGCATAGCCCGCCACTCGGCCAGGATTTCCGCTATAGTCGGCGCAAACTTACAGGTCTGGGCCAGGCGGGCGCCCAGCTCCGCGCCTTGTTCCTCCGTCAGCCCGGCGGGCAGGCTGGCCTTCAGCACGTGTATGAACTGCGGATTCATATTCATCCGCCTGCCGAAGCATGACACTAACGTATTCATCAATACTTGCATACCCATGGCAATCATCCTTTCCCCTTCGCCACGGCTGTCCGCCGCTGTTGGCGAGAATCGAGCGGATATAGTTGAGGTTATTTCCCTCAGCGCCCCGCTCCTTGGCAATGGCTACAGCGCGGCAGACGGCGTCGACGCCCCACCGGCATTCCATCTCGTCTAAGGCAAGCTGTGCCGCCCGATGGATACCGCCAAAGACCTGGGCGTAATATGCCGCGGCTTCGCCTCCTGCCGTCTTATCAGGAGCTTCGGCAGTACCGCCGTCAGCTCGGCCGCCCCCTTCGCCCTGCTTCTGGCGGAATCGGGCCACGCGGCTGCGCGTCTGCTGGCGGCGGCGTTCGTCCTTGTCAAAATCCTGCAATTCTTCCCAGTCGACGAGGCGAATACGGCCTTCTTCATCGCGGCGGATGAGGTCTATCTGCTCTAAGAAATCGAGGGCTTTTTCGACGACGTCGCGGCGGCGGCGAAGGACGCGGGCGATGTATTCGCCCGTCAGGGGCACCTGCTCCGACAGGCAGGCATAGCCGTCGCAGTTGACCGTCCCGGCAATGTCCTTGAGCAAAAACCAGACGACGAAGTACGTCTCGCCGTGGCGCTGGCTGAGCATGGCCATGACCTTCGGGTCGCCAAACAATCCAATTTTTGTTTTCATCCAACGAAGTTGTTTCATTTTCGGTCCTCCCGTTCGTCAGCTCCTGGGGGCTGCGTTCTATAATAGTAAGGGAAAAGGCCCCGTCGTTTTATGTCTCCTCATGGAAAAATTTCTCTCCGTCTATTCCGTCCGTTCCGGGGCGACGCCCGTAACGCTGCGCGTCTCTTCTCTTATCTCCCTCTTATCTCCCTCTTGTCTCCTCTGGTCTTGTCTCTTCTAGTCTAGGGCGTTACGTACGCGTTACATCCCTTGATGCCAGCAGCTAAAAACGGCGTATCCATGCGGATTCTCACGTCCGCGCTGCCGTCGGATATAGAGAAAAAGGCATGACAAAAGCCGCCCGAACCTAGGCCAAAGGGGCCGGATTCGAGCGGCTATGTCGTATCGTTCGTCTTATCTCAGCGGACAAAAATGAGGACAAACCGAAGGCTTTCGGCTCGCATTCCTGCCGAATGACAGGCTGACAGGACTGCGCCGCCGGAGCTGTAGTATATCAATATAATATAACAAAGTCTTATACATGCATATGGAGAATAGATTCACGCAAAGCCGTCAGCGGACGGGAACATAGCTGAGTTCCGCTTCTTCGTCCGTTCCTTCGAGCTTCATGATGACCGGGCGCAGGCCGTCGTTGCAGCTACAAATGGCGACGTTGGGCTTAGCGATCCAGTCGCCGTGATAAAACAAGGTCTTGCCGTCGCCGTGAGCCAGGGCGAAGACGTACTGATAGATTGCCTTCCACGCTTCGTCGCAGAATCCCTCGGGCTTGGCGTAGTCGGCGTAAAAGACCTGGCCTTCCCGCATCATGGGACAAGCCATAAGTCCCGGCACGCCGTACTGGGCGGCCAGTTCCGCATCCAGCGTCGTCTTGAGTATGGTAATTTTTACGTTTTTCATGGCAGAGCTCCCTTCTCCGGCTGAGCCGGGTTGACTTGTATATCCTTCTTCTCTTATGATAAAAAAGAAAAGACAGATTGTATAGTACGCACTTTTTTGACATATACTATGGAGAAAGGAAGTATCCCCTCATGAGCATGAAGCCCTACGAAGGAGCCCTGCAGGCCTTGTCCGACGTCCCCTTCGGCTACACCCTGTCCCTGATCGGCGGCAAATGGCGGCTAATCATCTTGTATTTTCTCGTCGAATACGAAACCGTCCGCTTCAACGAGCTGAAGCGAAAAATCGGGGCCATTACCTACAAGACGCTGAGCGAGCAGCTGAAAGGCATGGAGCGCGACGGCCTGATCGTCCGCCGGGAATATCCCCAAATCCCGCCGAAGGTCGAATACAGCCTGTCAGACAAAGGGCGCTCCCTCTACCCAATCATGGAAGCCATGTGCCGCTGGGGCGAGGCCCATCGGCCCGACGACGCCGCACCTGAACCCACGGAAAAGCCAGGCGAATAGCCCTGGCGCCATGAGTTAGTGTAAAATAATTGTGGGAAAACTTTACTGCACAAAAGTGAAGAACATATAAAAAGAGAAGGAACTTCTTTGGTATAATGAAATCACCACAATCTCACGCAAAGGAG
>NZ_JAOQKD010000040.1:0-5509 GCF_025567065.1 Megasphaera stantonii | reverse complement strand
AGGTTTCCTCCGAGATATAGATTTTGTTTGGTAGCATTATTATATCAGAAACCTATGTGTCATTTTTTATAGGTGTTGCACTTGTATTGTAAATTCGCCGGCGAAACACAGATATGAATTTAAGAAGCAACTGGTATCAGAATACTTGGACAATCAGGGAAGCTACGCTTCCATTTCACAAAAACATGGCATGTCGAGCAGTTGCCAGTTAAAAACGTGGGTTGCTGCCTACAAAAAATTGGGGGATAATGGGTTAAAACGATCTCGATCCCGGAAAGAATACTCTTTCGAAGAAAAGCTTTCTGTGGTAGAGTCTTACTTAACAAGCGAACTCTCGTATCAGGAACTGGCTCTTCAAATGGGAATCAACAATCCGTCAATGCTTGCCAGATGGGTAAATGACTTTAAAATAGCTGGGCCGGATGCGTTAAGACCGCACAGGAAAGGCAGGAAAAAGACATTGAGTACATCGCAATCAAAAGAAACAGAAGCACAAGTTCAGCATACGGAGGTTGACACCCGCGCAGAGCACGTCAAGGAATTAGAGGATGAACTGCTCAAACTCCGTATAGAGAATGCCGTTTTAAAAGAACTGAGGAGACTGCGGTTAGAGGACGAAGCAAAACGGAGAGGGTTGCGAACGTTATCTTCAGTCTCCGAGGACAATTCAAACTAAAAGATCTTCTCTCCTACACTCATTTGCCGAAAGCCACCTACATGTACTGGCAGAAACGCATGGGCCGCAAAAATCCGGACAAAGAATTAGAAGATACCATACAGGAACTCTGCAAACAGCATACCACCTATGGCTATCGGCGAATCACGGGTGAGCTTACCCATCAGGGATGGTGCGTGAACAAGAAGAAAGTGCAGCGTATCATGCAAAAGCTAAGCCTTCAGGTCACTTGTTTTACGCGCAAGAGCCGCAGATACAGCTCTTACAAAGGGAAGGTGGGAACCATCGCTCCCAATAGAATACGCCGTCGCTTTCACACGACGGTTCCCCATCAGAAAATCACAACAGATACGACAGAATTTAAATACTATGAATTGGATGCCCAGGGGCATCTGACGCAGCATAAGCTGTATCTGGATCCCTTTCTGGATCTGTTCAATGGAGAAATCATCAGCTATAGAATAGGGAACCGTCCTTCTGCTGAAAATATATTAGCAGCACAGGCAGAAGCCATCGACATCACCGCGGATTGCCCGTATCGCAGAACCTTCCATTCCGATCAGGGTTGGGCGTACCAAATGAAGGCATACGTCCGCAAGCTCAAGCAAGAACGGATTTTTCAAAGCATGTCCCGGAAAGGCAACTGTCTGGATAATGCGGTGATGGAGAACTTCTTCGGCTTACTGAAACAAGAAATGTACTACGGCGTCGTGTATTATAGCTACGAAGAATTGAAATCAGCCATCGAACAGTATATCAAGTACTATAACGAACAACGAATCAAAGAAAAACTAGGCTGGAAGAGTCCTGTCCAATACAGGCGGTCTCTATCCGCTGCATAAAAAAGTAACGAGATAGCAAAAACTACCTCGTTACTAAAGTCTAACTTTTTGGGGTCACATCACTAATTGGGTTAGCTTATTTTTTATTGGAATATATTAGAGGAAAAAGTAGGAATATTTTTTAGTAGTATTGCTGGCTCATATTATATTCGCGAACGGCCTGATTATATTTTTCTACGGCTTCCTGCTGAGCTTCTTGGATGCGGCGGATATCGTTATTGCCATTTTCTATATATTCCTGCACATCGCGGCGCATTCGATCCAATTCATAAGAACTCATATTGTAGGTGCTGTAATAGGGGCTAAATTCCGGATAAGAACCTAAAGAAAGATTGCTTCCGCCCACTACAAATGCGAAAGACGAAAAAGATGCAGTAGTCGTGATGCATAATGCGCTTAAGATAATCTTTTTTAACATAGAAAGCACTCCTTTTTAAAAATATGATTATAACTTTAAGTCGATGGTATTTTGCATTTCGTAAATTAAAAATGATATAATAATAAAAAGAGGTGAATTTTATGGAAGAAATGATAGATAAGATGGATGCGGCTATTAAAATTGCTTTAAATAATTCCTTACAAAAGTTAGAAGATAAATTTGACGCAGACGTAATTTTTTTCTTTGGCGAAATCCGATATGGTTCTGAATCTGGCTACAGGACATTCATAGAGCATTTGCAAGAAGAAAAAGACAAACATGACCGGTTAGTAATTTTCCTGAATACTCCTGGTGGAGTTGTAGAAGCTGTTGAAAAATTTGATAATATTAACAGACATTTTTATGAAGAAGTATTTTTTGTAGTTCCTGATGCGGCAATGTCAGCAGGTACCGTTTTTTGTTTATCTGGCGATAAAATTTATATGGACTATTCATCTTCTTTAGGACCGATAGACCCGCAAGTATTTAATGGGAAGCAATATGTCCCGGCATTAGGGTACTTAGATAAGGTAAATGAAATGATTGCTAAATCAACAAATAGAGGTTTGTTAAGTCAAGCTGAACTGGTGTTTTTGCAGCAACAAGATATTGCCTTTTTACGTGCATGTGAGCAGCAAAGAGATTTGACAATTGATTTAATACAAGAATGGTTGGTTAAATATAAATTTAAAAACTGGAATACACATTCTGATGGAAGGCCAGTAACAAAAGAAGATAAAAGGCAGCGAGCAAAAGAAATTGCCAGCAAATTAGGTGATAATAAAGTCTGGTTGTCTCATGGCCGGTGTATTGATATTAAAAAATTAAAAGAAATGAAATTAGAAATTGACGACTATTCAGAAGATAAAGAATTAAAGAAATTGATTAGAGACTACAATAATTTGATTATAAGTTATATTTCAAGATTTAGATACCAATTCTTTTTACATTCAAGAAATTATTTTTAATTTTGGGGGTACTCACGATGAGGCTGGAATTGATACAAGAAATATTGAAAAATCAGCAAAGTAAAGAAGAGGATGAAGTTTTTGCAACGACTAATTTCATGCTCAATGATTTACGTGAAAAAGGAATTTGCAGTGAACCATCTTACCCAGAAAAAGATTTTGATGGTATATTTCAGCAGAAAAGTAATTTAGTAATAGGCTAATCCTAATTGGGTTAGCTTATTTTTTATTGGAATATATTAGAGGAAAAAGTAGGAATATTTTTTAGTAGTAAGGAGAAAGTCCCGAAGGATACGAATATGAGCTTGAGGCATAATTGATATCAAGAGATAAGCTTTGAATAGCAGAATTTAATTGAGAAATATCTGATTGCATAAAGTCAATAGACGATTCAACAGAAGAAAGACGAAGTTCTAAATCGTCGACATCAGAATCTAATCGGTAAAATTTACTATTCACTTCATCAATACGATAGCTTACACTGGAAACGTCAACGGCATCTAACTCTCTGGATAGTTTAGTAATTTGCCATTGCTGATAGCCAATAATAAGGAAAAGAATTACAAAAGCAAGCATTAAAATCGTTTTTTGTTTTTGAGTCATGGAAAGCCTCCAAGTAAAAATAATTTATATGAACTATTATTAGTATTGGATACCTATATCCTATAAAAATAAAAATTTCCGATAGACCATATCATACTATTGGCTGGAACGAAATAAGCAGATTCATTTACTGAATGGGTGTCTAGAGTATTTCCATAAGAGTCGTAAGTAGCTACATTTATTAATTTTGCTTTCATTTCCTGTTTGGTAAAATCGTAGAAAAAAATATATGTTCCACAATAAATATTATTATCTTCAAAAGATTCAACGATGGCATTTCCTTGGATAGCATAATAGGGTGGATCGTATCGTAAAATCTTAAAAGCTTTACCATTGACATAGTATGACCTATCAATACTGGAAGATAATTTACAATATGTAGATGAATCGCTTAAAAAGGATGCATTAGAAAAATATGTTGGGAAAATAATAAATAATAATAGTAAAATTATTTTTTGCATGAGATTATTTCCTCCTAAACGCCCACTACGTTTTTCCATGGGAATGCCGCAGTGAGGACAAAGCGGCGGTGATATAGGATAGGGGTATTTACTCGGCATAAAATCACCTACCAAAGAGTTCTATTCTTTAAGCGGTTAAAATAATCAATTGTTTTAGGAGTAAATTCAATAGAAACAAAACCATTTGCATATGAGGCTAGTTCATAAGGTTGGTAAATTAAATAAAGTTTACCGTTACCTTTTAGATAATAATCGGGCGAAATTCTTTTTACTTTGCCCCAAGCAGAAATTATTTTATTATTAGAATTGTACATCGGGAAAAAGCCTGTGCTGATCGCATTGTTCAGTTGTGCAACGTTGTCAATTTTTAAGAAATGGGATAAAGGAATTTTGTTTCCAGTCATCTTATCATAAACGAGACCATAACAATGATCTATGCTATGTGCGCCTCCCATATAAGTAAATCGCATAAGTATGACAGATATAACTGAATCATCTTCATAGGGGATAGAATATTTTAATTTTTCACTATATGAATAACCACCATAATAAGATGATTTAGCTTTTTCAACATACGAAGCAATATCTGAATTTATTTGATTTTGGGCTTGTTGATTTGATGTATAAATTAATGGATACGATAGAGATAAGTTAGTATCGTGTTGATAGCCAGGTACAACGGTAGCAAAACTAGTTGAAGAAATTAGAATACAGAATGAAAGGAATAGAAGAAATTGTCTAATCATGAGATAGATCCTTTCTGAAATCAACAATAATTAAATGGCCTCGTCATTCCTTGTGTGGGGATTAACAATTTTATATTGTACGTCAATGACGGCATCTACCGTTGCTTTTACCTCAGGAGTTAAGCATCGGTAGTTTTTTTATTAGGTCCTATTCTTTTGTGCAGATAATCTTGCTTCATACAATCTTGCACCAATTCAGCATTAATTATTTCACGTTGGCTCATTTATTCACTTCCTTTTGGAAGAATGATGAAATGGCATTTTATATGCTTGCATGAATGTTAAGCTTGCGGCTAAATATCCAGGACTAAAATCTTTTAAATAGACTGCATTATAAGACTTTGAAAGCATTCCGCCTTTACCAAGATTGCCGTTTTCATCACATTCAAACATGCCGATTACTTGCCAGGAAATAATTTGTGAATTATAGTCATAAAAATAGATATTAACTGTTTTGAGGCCAGCATGTAATTCGTAGTCAAAACTATATCTATCTACTTGTATGGCATAGTATGGTGGATCATAACGAATGACTTTAACTGAGTTAAGATCTAAGTAGGATTTAAACCGAATAGACGAATCGTAACAAAGAAAACGATCTGGATAATTATCAAAATAATTTGCAAAGGAAAAATTTAATGGGCAAATAATTAAGAAAAAGATTAAGAAAATTTTTTTTGCTTTCATGCCATCGCCTCCTCAGAATTTTTTGAGCCTGTGAAAAAATCTCTGTAAACATAGATCTTCTATGATACTTGGTAAGCTGAAAGCGAATTTGAGAACTTTCAGCTCATG